>NZ_JBGWAB010000093.1:0-33021 GCF_041862025.1 Streptomyces sp. AB3(2024) | reverse complement strand
GCCCCGCAGGGCACCGCCGGGCCGGAGGCCCCGCGGACCGCGCCCCGCCCGGCCGCCGCGGAGCCCGCGCTGGCCCACCTCCACGGCCTGGAGGAGGCCCTGACGGCCCTCGCCGCGCCCCTGCGCACCGACCCCCGCGCCCCGCTGGCTACCGTCGGGGCATGACGCTCCAGTACCGCACCGCCAGGCCCGGGGACCGGAAGGCGATGGAGGCCCTCGACGGGTCCTTCCGCACGGACACCGTGTTCGAGGTGATCCGTTCCGAGGACGGCTTCGCCGTCCGGGAGGTCCCCGTCGATCCGCCGCTGCACAAGGTGTTCCCGCCCGACGAGGGCGACGGTGACGACGGCGGCGGGGACGAGGACGCCCGGACCTTCGTCGCCCTGGACGGCGGGGTCCTGTGCGGTTTCGCCGCCGTCGGCTACGCCTCCTGGAACCGGCGGCTCACGATCGAGGACATCGAGGTCGCCCCCGGCCACCGGGGCCGGGGGATCGGCCGGGCCCTCATGGACCTCGCCGCCGGTTTCGCCCGCGAACGGGGCGCCGCGCACCTCTGGCTGGAGGTCAGCAGCGTCAACGCGCCCGCCGTCCACGCCTACCGGCGCATGGGCTTCACCCTCTGCGGCCTGGACACGGCCCTCTACGACGGCACGCCCGCGGCGGGGGAGCGCGCCCTGTTCATGAGCCGTCCCTGCGACTGACGGCCGACCACCGACCGCCACGGCCCCCGGCCCGCCCGGCTCCCCGACTGCGGCGGATAGTACGACTGCTGGAACCCTCACCGCAGGACAACAGGCGAAGACCACTCGGAGGAGTGTTCCGTACTCGCTCCGCTCACTGCACTGACCTGCGACATGTACAACGGGTGATTGTTTATTGCACATTCATCCGGCACGTACAGGGTGGATCTGGTCGGACAGGGGGTAACCGGTCGGAATGGAAATTCTCCAGCAGTACGCGAGCGCCGCGCAGGTGTGGGAAGAAGCCGAGGAGTTCATCCGGCTCTTCCACCGGGAGAATCCGGAGGCGGGCGATCCGCGGTCCCGCCTCGCCGAGGTACGGGCGGAGCTCGCGGACACCGGCACCTACCGGCACACCCCTCAGGAACTGGTCCACGGCGCCCGTGTGGCCTGGCGCAACAGCAACCGCTGCATAGGCAGGCTCTACTGGAACTCGCTGCGCGTGCGCGACCGCCGCACGCTCACGGAGGCCGAGGACATAGCCGACGAGTGCTTCGAGCACCTGCGCGAGGCCACCAGCGGCGGCCGGGTCCGCCCCACGATCACGGTCTTCGCCCCGGACGCCCCGGACCGCCCCGGCCCGCTGATCTGGAACGAGCAGCTGGTGCGCTACGCCGGCTACGGCGACCACCACTCCATCACCGTCGGGGACGCCCGCAACGCCCCGCTGACCGAGGCCCTGCTGCGGCACGGCTGGGCGGGCGGCGCCGGCACTCCCTTCGACCTCCTCCCGCTGGTGGTCCAGGGCGTCGACGACAAGCCCCGCTGGTTCGACACCCCCGCCGACGCCGTGCTGGAGGTGCCGATCCGGCATCCGGACCGGCAGGACGACTGGGGCGACTGGGGCCTGCGCTGGCACGCCGTTCCCGCCATCTCCAACATGTGTCTGGAGGTCGGTGGGGTGCACTACCCGGCCGCCCCCTTCAACGGCTGGTACATGGGCACTGAGATAGGCGCCCGCAACCTGGCCGACACCGACCGCTACAACCTCCTGCCGGCCGTGGCCCGCAGGCTCGGCCTGGCCACCACCAGCGACCGCTCGCTGTGGAAGGACCGCGCTCTGGTCGAGCTCAACCGGGCCGTGCTGCACTCCTTCGACGAGGCGGGGGTCACCATCGCCGACCACCACACGGAGTCCCGGCGGTTCCTCTCCCACCTGGAAAGGGAGGAGCGCAAGGGGCGCGAGGTGGGCGCGGACTGGTCCTGGATCGTTCCGCCGATCTCCGGTTCGGCGACCCCGGTCTTCCATCGGACCTACGAGGACCGGCCGAGCGCCACCGCGTACGTGCACCACGCCGGTGCCCAGGAACGCGCCAGAGGCGAGGATTTGGTCTAGACCTTCTGTTACGGTCGGCCCGTACGGATCCGGAACGGCGGAGAAGGGGCACCCGTGGACGACGCGGACAGCACGGACCACAGCGGCGGACACCGGGCCTACATCGGCTCGTTCACCTCGGGGGGCGGCCGCGGCATCACCACCGCGGCCGTGGATCCGGCCACCGGGGCGCTGACCCCGCTGGCGGCCGAGCGCTCCCTGCCGGACCCCTCCTACCTCGCGCTCGACCGCGGCACCGGCGTGCTCTACGCGGTCGGCGAGACCGAGCGGGGCATGGCGGCGGCCTTCCGCCCCGTGGCCGGGGGGCTGACCCCGCTGGGGGCGCCCGTCCGCGTCGGCGGCTCGGGGCCCACCCACCTCGCCCCGGCCGGGCGCCGGCTGCTCACCGCCAACTACGGCTCGGGCAGCGTCAGCAGCCTGCCGCTCACGCCGGACGGCGCCCTGCGCGGGCCCGCCTCCGTCCTCACCCACCGGGGCACCGGCACCGGCCCCGACACCGACCGGCAGGAGGCGCCCCACGCCCACCAGGTGCTGCCCGACCCCACCGGCCGGTGGGTGCTGAGCGTGGACCTGGGCACCGACTCGGTACGGATCTGCGTGCTCGACCCGGCATCCGGCGCGCTGCGCGTGCACGGGGAGGCCGTGCTGCGCGCCGGCACCGGGCCGCGCCACCTCGTCTTCCACCCGTCGGGCGAGGTGGTCTACGTGCTGCACGAGCTGGAGCCGCAGCTGACCGTCTGCCGCTGGAACGCGCTCTCCGGGCACCTGGAACCGGTCGGCGAGGTTCCGGTCGCCTCAGCGGGCGCCCCGGGGTCCGCGCGGGCCTACCCCTCCGCGATCGTGGCCTCGTCCGACGGGCGCTTCGTGTGGGCCGCCGTCCGCGGCGCCGACACCCTCGTGACCTTCTCGCTCGCCGGAGGTCCGGAGAAGCCGCAGCTCACCGGCACGGTCGCCTGCGGCGGCCACTGGCCGCGCGATCTCGCGGCCGATCCTTCGGGGCGCCGGCTCTACGCGGCCAACGAGCGCTCCGGCGACGTCACCTGGTTCGAGGTCGACCCGCTGACCGGGCATCCGCGCCGTGCCGGCCGCGTCGCCGTACCGGCCGCCTCCTGCGTGGTCTTCGGCTGACCCGGGGGCCGGAGGGGTGGGCCCCGGCGACGGTCCACGGACGCGGCGAGGGCCCGCACCGGATCCGGGCGGGCCCTCGCGGTGTCGTACGGGACCTCAGTGCGCGGCGGCGCCCAGCGTGATCCCGAGGGCCGCGCTGTACTGGGCGACGGCGAGCTTGCCGAGCGCCGGGTAGGCACCGAGCACCTCGGCGGCGGCGCAGTCGGCCTCCTTGCAGGCGGTGTCCAGCAGCCCCTCGGCGGCCTCGGGGCCGATCAGGTAGGGCGCCAGGGCCAACTGGGCGGAGCCCGAGCCGCGGAGCTCGGCGGCGACGGCGGCCACCGAGCCCTCCTGGTCCAGGGCGGCGGCGATCACGGGCACCGCGAGGCGGGCGGCCAGCAGCATGCCGGTGATCCCGGCGGCCTGGACGGCCTCCTCGCCGCCGGTGGTGGCCAGGATGATGCCGTCGGCCGCGGTGGCCACGGTGAACAGCCGGGCCCGGTCGGCGCGGGCCAGACCGGCCTCCGAGAGCCGTACGTGCAGGCCCTCGGCGAGCAGCGGGTGCGGACCGAGTACGTCGGCCAGCTCGGCGGCGGCGGAGGAGTCCATCAGCGCCTGGCGGACCCGGCGCAGCAGGTCGCCGTCGGGGCCGGCCAGCAGGGGCACGACCACGGCGTCGGGGCCGGTCGGCGCGGGCACCTCGTGCCCGGCGGCGCGGGCGAACTCGGCGCGCGCGGTCCGCTCGTTCGCGACGGCGGTCAGCACGCCGGAGAGCGAGGGGAACTCGGCCCCCTCGGCGTCGTCACCTTCGAGGTACCCGATCCGGGCGTCCAGGCCGGGCAGCTCGGAGCGGCCGATGCTGATGATCTCTTCCGCGAGACCGCGCGAGGCGGCGGAGGGGGCACCGGGCACGGCGAGCACCAGCGCGGGCGCGCCCTCGGGCGCCACCGCGGGCTCGGGCCGGCGGTGCCGCCCGGTCTGGCGGGGTCGCGGCATTCGTACGGGCAGGCCGCCTGCGGGCCCAGTGGGGGAGCTCATGGCGCCGCATGCTACTGGTTCATCGGAACGAGGTGTTCGGGCAGGGCCTGTTCGGGCGGCTTCTGTCCGTATTTATCCGTGGAATGTCGTAGCTCAATGTCATATAAGGTTCAACTGACCACCGGAAGGCGCCAGTCGACGGGCTCCGCACCCTGGCCGACCAGCAGCTCATTGGTCTTGCTGAAGGGCCGGGAGCCGAAGAAGCCGTTGGTCGCGGACATCGGGGAGGGGTGGACCGACTCAACGGCGGGCAGCTCGCCCAGCAGCGGCCGGAGGTTGCGGGCGTCGCGCCCCCACAGCACCGACACCAGCGGCTTGCCGCGCGCCGCCAGGGCGCGGATCGCCTGCTCGGTGACCGCCTCCCAGCCCTTGCCGCGGTGGCCGCCGGTCTTGCGGGGCGCGGTGGTGAGCGCGCGGTTCAGCAGCAGGACGCCCTGCCGGGTCCACGGGGTCAGGTCGCCGTTCAGCGGCCGGCCGGTGCCGAGGTCCGCGTGCAGTTCGCGGAAGATGTTGTCCAGGCTGGGCGGCCACGGGCTCACCTCGGGCGCCACGGAGAAGGACAGGCCCATCGCGTGCCCCGGGGTGGGGTACGGGTCCTGCCCGACGATGAGCACCTTCACCTCGTCGAAGGGCTGCTGGAAGGCGCGAAGGACGTTCGCGCCGGAGGGCACGTACGTCCTGCCGGCCGCGATCTCCCCGCGCAGGAAGTCGCCCATCGCGGCGATCTGCCCCGCCACCGGCTCCAGGGCCCGGGCCCAGCCCGGCTCGACGATCTCGTTCAACGGTCTTGCTGCCATGGGTGATCACTCTACTGGCCCACACCGACAGCCGGTCCCGTTCAGCGCAGTACGGCGGCCCGGACGCACAGGACGTCAGGGAGGTGGGCGGCCAGCTGCCGCCAGCTGTCGCCGTCGTCGTGGCTGGCGTACAGCTCGCCGTTGCGGTTGCCGAAGTAGACGCCGGCCGGGTCCGCGTCGTCGGTGCACAGGGCGTCGCGCAGCACCGTGCCGTAGTGGTCCCCGGACGGGAGCCCCTTCGAGAGCGGCTCCCAGTGGGCTCCCGCGTCCTGGGTGCGGAAGACCCGGCAGCGGCGCTGTGCCGGGACCCTGTCCGAGTCGGCGTTGAGCGGGAAGACGTAGGCGGTGTCGGGGTGGTGGGGGTGGGCGGCCACGGCGAAGCCGAAGTCGGAGGGCAGTCCGGCGCCGATGTCGGTCCACCCGGCGCCGGCGTCGTCGCTGCGGTACACGCCCCAGTGGTTCTGGAGGTAGAGCCGGCCGGAGGTCCCGGCGTCCCGGGCGATCTTGTGGACGCACTGGCCGAACTCGGGGTGCGGGTCGGGCAGGAACACCGCCGAGACCCCGTGGTTGGAGGGCTCCCAGCGGGCCCCGCCGTCGCGGGTGCGGAAGACTCCGGCGGTGGAGACGGCCACCGTCACCGCCGCGGGATCGGCCGGGTCGGTGATCACCGTGTGCAGGCCCTCGCCCCCGCCGCCCGGAACCCAGGCGGAGCGGGTCGGGTGCTCCCACAGCGGCCGCACCAGCTCGAAGGAGGCGCCGCGGTCGGTGGAGCGGAACAGGGCGGCCGGCTCGGTCCCGGCGTAGACCACGTCCGGGGCCTCGGGGCCCGCGGGCTGTAGCTGCCAGATCCGCTCCAGGGAGGCGTCCGTGTCCTTGGGGAACCGCACGGCGGGCGCGGCCGGTTCCCGCCAGGTGGCTCCCAGGTCGTCGGAGGTGAACACGGACGGCCCCCAGTGCGAGCTGTCGCCGCCGGCCAGGAGCCGGGGTGCGGGTCCCCGTCCGTCGATGGCCACGGCGGACACGGCCTGGGCGTTGAAGAGGGGCCCTTCGAGCTCCCAGGGGCCGGCGTCCCGGCGGCGGCCGATGAACAGCCCCTTGCGCGTTCCCGCGAGCAACAGCACGTCGGTCATGGCCGGCACCTCCGGACGCCCTCGTCCACCGCTGTGGGTTTCCCGCCAGTCTGCACCCGGTCGCCGATACCGGTCGGGCGGCGCGCGGCGCCCCGGCGCACAGCTTGTACGTGAGGTCTCGTACTACGAGAGATTTCGTAGTACGGTGTTCCTCGTACTTAGCGCCGGTCCCGGCGCGCGTCCGGTGACATCTGGAGAGCCCCATGAGTGCTGCACCCGCCGCCTTCGCCGCCCTTTTCCAGCCCTACACCCTGCGGTCGGTGACCGTGCCGAACCGCGTCTGGATGGCGCCGATGTGCCAGTACAGCGCCGAGCCCGCCGGCCCCGACGCGGGCGTGGCCCACGACTGGCACTTCACGCACTACGCGGCCCGCGCCACCGGCGGCACCGGACTGATCGTCCAGGAGGCCACGGCCGTCTCTCCCGAAGGCCGGATCAGCCCCTACGACCTGGGCATCTGGAACGACACCCAGGTCACGGCCCTGCGCCGGATCACCGATTTCGTGAAGTCCCAGGGCGCCGTTCCCGGGATCCAGATCGGTCATGCCGGCCGCAAGGCGTCCACCGAGCGGCCCTGGAAGGGCGGCCGCCCCGTCGGACCCGAAGCGCACGGCTGGACGCCGGTCGCGCCGAGCGCCGTGCCGTTCGGCGACGGTGACCCGGAGCCGCGGGCCCTCACCGTGGAGGAGATCCGGGAGATCACCGGGCAGTTCGCCGCCGCCGCCGGGCGCGCGCTGGCCGCCGGGTACCAGGTGCTGGAGATCCACGGCGCCCACGGCTACCTGATCGGACAGTTCCTCTCCCCGCACACCAACCGGCGCACCGACTCCTACGGCGGCTCCTTCGCGAACCGCACCCGCTTCGCCCTCGAAGTCGTCGATGCCGTACGGGAGGTGTGGCCCGAGGAACTGCCACTGCTCTTCCGGATCTCCGCCACCGACTGGCTGGACGAGGAGGGCTGGACCGCCGACGACACCGTCCGGCTGTCCGCCCTGCTCCTGGAGCACGGGGTGGACCTGCTCGACGTCTCCACGGGCGGCCTCGCCCCGCACGCGAAGATCCCCGTCGGCCCCGACTACCAGGTGCCCTTCGCGGCCCGCGTCAAGAACGAGACGGCGCTCCCCGTGGCCGCCGTCGGGCTGATCACCGAGCCGGAGCAGGCCGAGAAGATCCTGGCCAACGGAGAGGCGGACGCCGTCCTCCTCGGCCGCGAGCTGCTGCGCGACCCCTACTGGGCCCGCCGCGCCGCCGCCGAACTCGGCGGGGAACTGCGCATGCCCGCGCAGTACCACCGCTCCTGGTGAACCGGGTGCGGTGCGGGAGTTCCCCACGCCCGCGCCGCACCCCCACCCGTCCTACGACGGTTCTCGTACGATGGGGTCCGCCGCCGCCCGGCGGAGGCCGATCCGAACGAGAGGAGCCGGACATGACGGAACGGGACACCGCCCGCACCCTGGCCCACCCCGAGCCGGACGAGATCCGCCTCGAAGGCGTCCTGCACGCCCTGTCCGACCCGGTGAGGCTGTCCATCGTGCGCGATCTCGCGGCCACCGGAGCCGAGCTTTCCTGCTCGCACTTCGACCTGCCGGTCACCAAGTCCACGACCACCCACCACTTCCGCGTCCTGCGCGAGAGCGGGGTCGTGCGCCAGACCTACCGCGGCACGGCCAAGATGAACGGTCTGCGCCGCACGGAACTCCACACGCTCTTCCCCGGTCTCCTGGACGGCGTCCTGCGGGCCGCCGCCGCCGAAGAGGCCCGCCTCGGGGCCCCGGGCGCGCCCGTCACGTAGGGCGTCCGCCCACGAGCACCGCGACCTCCTCGGGATGTGCCCGACGGCCGACCCGGTACCGGTTTATGGTGGCGTTTCGATCTTGGGCTTCTGAGGGGGAGACTGATGGCCGTCGACGGTTTCGGACTGCTGGCCGACGCGCACGACTACCTGCTCGCCGCCGTGCGCGGCGTTCCCGCCGGAGAGTGGGGGAACGCGACACCGTGTGAGCGGTGGACGGTGCGTCAGGTGCTCAACCACGCACGTCTGGACCAGCAGGCGCTGGTCATGCAGATCAGGGACGTCGCACCCGCGGGTGACCCGTTCGAGCCCGCCGACGCGACGGCCGGCGACCCGGTCGCGGAACTGACCGCGGTGCTGAAGGAGGCCGCGGCCGCGTGGGAATCGGGGCGGGACGCCGCGAGCGTGCCCACGCCGATGGGGCCGATGCCGGCGAACCTCGGCACTGCGGCCGCCGCGCTCGACGCGGCGATCCACGCCTGGGACATCGCCGTGGCGACCGGGCAGGACCTGCCGCTGACCGAGGAGATGGCCGAGGCGCTGGAGGACATCGCGTCGAAGACCGTCGACTTCGTCCGCGACTCGTTCGGGAAGTACGCGTCCCCGGTGGCCGTACCGGAGGGGGCGAGCCGCGCGGAGCGGCTCCTCGCCTTCACCGGCCGCGATCCGCACTGGTCCCGCTGAGCGGCGATCCGGCCCGAGCCCGTCGGCCCCGACAACCCCGACAGCCCCGACAGGGCCGCGGCAAGGGGTGGGCGGGGAGCCCCGCGGGGGGACGGACCGCTCAGGCGATGCCCGCCGCGGCGCGCAGGCCCGGCCAGTCGGGGATCTTGACCGAGCGGCGGCCCAGCGAGCGGCCCAGGTCCTCCTCGGCCGCCTCGATGGCCAGCCAGCCCGGCCATTCCACGGGATGCAGGCCGGCCGCGCGCAGGGCGGTGAGCGGATCGGCCGGCAGCTCGCGCCGGGCCAGCGGGCCCGCGTCCTGCAGCAAAGAGGACACCGTCTCCTTGGCGCACGGCCGGTTGGTGCCGATGACCCCGGTCGGACCCCGCTTGATCCAGCCCGCCACGTACTCGCCGACCGAGGCCCGGCCCGCGCGCAGCACCCGGCCCGCCGCGTGCGGCACCGTCCCGGTGGAGGCGTCGAAGGGCAGCCCGGCCGGCGGCACGCCCAGGTAGCCCACCGAGCGCAGCACCAGCTCGGCGCCGAGGTCCTCGTAGGCGCCCGTGCCCCGGACCCCGCCCCGGCCGTCCGGGGCGGTCCGCTCGAAGCGGACCCCGCGCACCCGGCCCTGCGGGCCGCCGAGCAGCTCGACGGGGCGCAGGTAGAAGCGCAGCGAGATCGACCGCCGTGCGCCGGGGTCCGGCGCCGCCCGCGCCCAGCCGCGCAGCACCTCCACGTTCCGCCGGGCCACGGCGGGCAGGGCGGCCGCCGCGGCCGGGTCGGCGGGTTCGGCGCAGGCCGGGTCGAGGGCCAGCTCGGCGGGGTCCACCCGGGTGTCCACCTCCGCCAGCGTGCCGAGTTCGCGGAGTTCCTTGGTGGTGAACCTGCCCTGCGACGGGCCGCGCCGGGCCACCATCGTCACCGTCCGCAACCCGCTCTCCGCCAGCGCGCCCAGGGCCGGCTGCGGCATGTCGGTCGGCCGCAGCTCGGGCACGCCCCGGGCCAGGATCCGGGTCACGTCCACCGCGACGTTCCCGGCCCCGACCACCACCGCCGAGCGCACCCCGGCCAGGTCGAAGGGCCGGGCGTCGGGGTGCCCGCTGTACCAGGACACGAACTCCGTCGCGGAGTGCACCCCGGCCAGTTCCTCGCCGGGGATGCCCAGCGTCCGGTCGCGCGCCGCGCCCACGCAGTACACCACCGCGTGGTACAGCTCCAACAGCCGGGCGGTGGTGAGGAGTCCGCCGCCGACCTCCACGTTCCCGAGGAAGCGGATCCGCTCGTCCTCCAGCACCGACCGCAGGCTTCCGGTCAGCGACTTGATCTTCTCGTGGTCGGGGGCCACCCCGTACCGTACGAGGCCGTACGGCGCCGGCAGCCGGTCCAGCACGTCGACGCGGACGCCCGGTACCTCCCGCTGCTGGACCAGTGCCTGAGCGGCGTAGACCCCACTGGGACCCGAACCGACGACGGCGACACGAAGCACGGCGGAGCTCCTCCCGCAGGTGCTCCCAGCATGACACCGGGGCCCCGGCCCGTCAGCCCATCGCGCGCATCCGGTGGATCTCGGCCGTCTGGGTGGCCACCACCTCGTTGGCCATCTCCTCGACCGCCCCGTTGTTGCCCCCGGCCAGCGCCTCGCCGGCCATCTTCACGGCGCCCTCGTGGTGGGCGGTCATCAGCTTCAGGAAGAGCCGGTCGAAGTCGGCGCCCCTGGCCTCGGTCAGCTCCTTGACCTGCTGCTCCGTGGCCATGCCGGGCATCGCGCCGTGGTCGTGGGCCGCCGAGTCTGAGCCGGGCGACGGGTAACGGGAGAGCCACTTCTCCATGGCCCCGATCTCGGGCCGCTGTGCGGCCGTGATGCGCTCGGCGAGGCGTTTGACGGCGTCGGAGGAGGCCCGGTCGGGGGCGAGGGCGCTCATCGTCAGGGCCTGGCGGTGGTGTTCGGTCATGTGCCGCACGTAGGTCTGGTCGGCGGCGTTGGGGGTGTCGTCGGGGCGTTCCTTCGCGGCCTGTTCGGGGGAGAGGGTGCGGGACTTCTCGCCCGGTTTGCCGGGTGCGACGACCACCGCGGCGTCTTCGCCGGCCCGTCCGCCGCCGTTGTCGTCGTCCTGGCAGCCGGTGAGCGTGAGGAGGAGTGCGGCGGCCAGAGCCGCCCCCAGGAATCGGCCGAGTAATGCGTTTGCCATGTCCATGGAAAGGAAGATACTGCCGGGGTCCAGGTTCCGTTCCCAGGAGGAGCGAAACGTACGGGCCCCCACGGGAGGCACAGTGACCACGTTGCACACCGGCAGAGTGCGCCACCGGAGTCTGGGGGTGGCCCTGGCCGCCGCCGGACTCCTCACTACGCTCCTGGCCACCGCCGGACCGGCGGCAGCCACCCCCGACCCCGGCGACCTCGTACCGGGAGCGGGTTCCCGGCAGAGCGCCGACCGCGCGCAGGACCGCGAACTCGCACCCGGGGAGATCCCCGGCAAGGACGAGATCGTGCACAGCCGCAACATCAAGCCCTTGGCCAACATCCCCAGCGCCAACCCCAACACCATCAACTCCGACCTGGCGTTCCAGGGGAACTACGCCTACGCCGGCAACTACGACGGCTTCACGATCTACGACATCGCCGATCCCAAGTCCCCGAAGGTGGTCACCCGGGTCCTGTGCCCCGGCGGCCAGAACGACGTCTCCGTCTCCGGCGACCTGCTCTTCCTCTCCACCGACTCCTCGCGCAGCGACGACTCGTGCAACAGCGTGTCGCAGCCCGCCACGGAGAAGTCCTCGTGGGAGGGCATCAAGATCTTCGACATCAAGGACAAGAAGAACCCCAAGTACATCAAGTCCGTCGAGACCGCCTGCGGTTCCCACACCCACACCCTGGTGCCGGGGGGCCGCGACATCTACCTCTACGTCGCCTCCTACTCGCCCAGCGAGGCCTTCCCGGACTGCCAGCCGCCGCACGACGGCATCTCGGTCGTCAAGGTCCCGAAGAAGGCTCCGACCAAGGCCGCCGTCGTCGCCTTCCCGGTGCTCTTCCCTGACGGCGGCAACCCCGGAGCCCCCACCAACCCCGGAGTCTCCAAGACCACCGGCTGCCACGACATCACCGTGCTGCCCTCCGAGGACCTGGCCGCCGGTGCCTGCATGGGCGACGGCATCCTCTTCGACATCAGCGAGCCCGAGCGGCCCCGCGTCATCGACCGGGTGCAGGACAACGTCAACTTCTCGTTCTGGCACTCCGCCACCTTCAACGAGCGTGCGGACAAGGTGGTGTTCACCGACGAGCTGGGCGGCGGGGGCGGCGCCACCTGCAACGAGGCCACCGGGCCCAACCGGGGCGCCGACGGCATCTACGACATCACCGGCCGCGGAGACCAGCGCAAACTGGTCTTCAAGGGCTACTTCAAGATCCCGCGCGCCCAGGCCGACACCGAGAACTGCGTGGCCCACAACGGCTCGCTGATCCCGGTCGGCGGAGACCGCGACATCATGGTCCAGGCCTGGTACCAGGGCGGTGTGTCCGTCTGGGACTTCACCGACTCCACCAGTCCCAAGGAGATCGGCTACTTCGAGCGCGGCCCGCTGACCACCGACAAGCTCGGCCTCGGCGGCTCCTGGTCGGCGTACTACTACAACGGCCACATCTACTCGAACGACATCGCCAAGGGGCTCGACGTGCTGCGGATCGACGACTGGCGCACCGAGAGCGCCAAGTGGGTCCGGATGGACCGGCTCAACGTGCAGAGCCAGCCCGAGTACCACTGACGGGCCCCGCCCGGAGCTACCGGGCGAACGTTCCGCCGGGCGGTCCGCCGTCCGGCGGGACGCCCAGCTCCCAGTCCAGCCCGTACCGCTGGAACAGCTCCGCCCGCAGCCGGGACGCGGGCATCGGCGCCCCCGGCAGCAGCACCGCCACCACCGCCCCCATCAGCAGCGCCCGCAGCAGCGGATAGTCCGTGTCCACGTCCCGCGAGCCGTACCGGACCACGGTGTCCCGCAGCAGTGCCGCGAGGCGCTGCTGCTCGGGGCACTGGATGAACCCCTCCGCCTGGAGGATCCCCGCCATGTGCGTGCGCATCAGCCGCGGCTGGTCACGGGCCAGCCCCAGGATCGCGTCGACGGCACGGGCGAGCCGCTCGCGGCCGTCGTCGCTGCGCGGCTCGCGCTCCAGCCCCGCCTCCAGCGTCAGGTGCATCAGCCGGTGCACGGCCGACTGCAGCAGCTGGCGCTTGCCGGGGAAGTAGTACGAGACCAGGCCGCGGGCCGCGCCCGCCCGGTCGGCGATGTCGCCGAGCTTGGTCGCCTCGTAGCCGCGCTCGGCGACCAGTTCGACCGTCGCCTGCAGCAGCCGCTCCCTGGAACGTCTGCGCAATTCTTCATTGACCGATGCGCTGCGCGGGGACATGCTTACTCCTGCGTTGACTGGCTCCGAGCCAATATACTCAGCGCGCGGGACCGTCTGCCCGGGGTGACGCGGGGGATCACCCCGGGCAGGCACCCCTTCCCCCCTTTCTTTGCGTTCCCCCTCCTCTGCGCGCCTCCGTGCGCTCCGGCCGTCCTCCACCACGGCTCCAGCGGAACTCTTCTTTCCACGCCGCTGTGCGGGTGACCGTGCACGGGCGCATCCTGGCCAGGTGGAGCGGTCTCCCGAGCCGGAGGAGGGAAGCGACGTGGACGCGGTACTCGAAGGAACGGTCGCCCTGGTCACGGGCGCCTCCAGCGGCATCGGCGCGGCCACGGCAGAGGTCCTGGCGGCCCACGGCGCGGCCGTGGCGCTCGTCGCCCGGCGCGCCGACCGGCTGGACGAACTGTCCGCGCGCCTGCGCGCCGCCGGAGGGACCGCGCTCGTGATCGCCGCCGACATGACGTTCGAGGCGCAGGTGCGCGAGGCCGTCGAGCGGACGGTCACGGAACTGGGACGGCTCGACACCCTCGTCAACAACGCCGGCCTGATGATCCTCGGGCCGGCCGCGGCCGCCACGACCGACGAGTGGCGGCGCATGGTCGACATCAACCTGACCGGACTGATGAACACCACCCACGCGGCCCTGCCCCACCTGGCCGCGGCCGCCGCCGAGGGCTCCCGGCGGGTCGCCGACGTCGTCAACGTGTCCTCGGTCGCCGGCCGCGTCGCCTTCGCCGGCAGCAGCGCCTACTGCGCCACCAAGTACGGGGTCGTCGCCTTCAGCGAGGCCCTGCGCCAGGAGACCGCCGGCCGGCACGTCCGGGTGTCCGTGGTGGAGCCGGGCAGCGTGGACACCGAGCTGCGCGACCACAACAGCCCGGAGGTCCAGGAGGTGCTCACGCGCCGGTTCGGCGCGATCGAACGGCTCCAGGCCCGGGACGTCGCCGACACGATCGGCTACGTCGTCACCCGCCCCCGGCACGTCGCCGTGGCCGAGCTGCTGGTGCGCCCCACCGAGCAGGTCTGACGCCGGCCCGCCCCGGGCCCCGTCCTACGCCAGCGCGCTGAGCCCCGGTACGAAGGCCACCAGCAGCGGAACCGCGGGCACCAGGGTGGCCAGGGCCGTCAGCCGCAGCCGGCGGCCCGCCGAGAGACGGGGTACGGGCGTCAGCAGCCGGCGCACCCGCTGCGGTACGTGCGCCTGGGTCGGGCAGGGGCCGAAGACGCCCCGGTCCTCGTTCAGCCCGACCAGGGCCAGGGCCACCGTCAGGCGCCCGTAACGCCGCGAGGCCATGTCGTCGGCGGCCAGCTCCACCAGCCGGTGCATCTGCGCCTCGAACGCCGCGAACACCGGCACCTGCGGGAACCCCTGCGACAGCGCCCGAGAGCAGTGCAGCAGCCAGTCGTGCCGCGCCGTCACGTGGCCCTGCTCGTGCGCGAGCACCGCGTCCAGCTGGCTGCCCTTGAGCCGGCCCAGCGCCGCGGTGGTCACCACCAGCCGGGGGGCGGCTCCCGGCTGCCACCAGGCATCCGGACGCGGGCCCTCCAGGACCACCAGCTTCGTCGCCGCGGGGTCCTCGCCGGGCAACAGCGGGGCGCGCAGCTCCAGTTCGGCTCCGCTCGTGCGCCGCCGGGTCCGTGCCCGCAGCACCTCCCGGGTCAGCATCGCCCCGGTCCACAGCCCTCCGCAGGCCAGCGCGAGGGCGGTCCCGGTGGCCCACGGCCCGCCCCCGGCCCCCAGTCCGTACGCGTCGACCACCCCGTGGGGTGCCGCCGCGAAGAGCCGGCCGCGCACCGCCTGCCAGGCGGCGGCCGCGCTGAGCAGCATCGACAGCGCCAGGCACAACAGGGTGGCACCCACCACGCACTGCCACGCCCACAGCGCGACGACGGGTTCACGCTCGGGCCACCGGGCCCGGGCCAGCAGGCGGGGCGCGAGGAACGCGGTCAGAGCGCCGAGCAGCAGAAGGGCGGCGGGGACCATCATGTCCGCCAGCCTATGAGGGGCGCACTTCCCGCGGGTACGGTCCCGGGCCATTGGTGACGCAGGACACGTTCGGCTCCCGTTCCGGCGGGACGTCACATGGTCAGCAGCATCGCCAACATCCCCGTCCCCATGGCGAGTCGGCAGGCCTGCGTGAGGTCGTCCACCCCGCTTGCCGCGCCCCCGCCCCCGTCCCCGCCCACGCCCGCCCCGGCCCCCGCCTTCGCCGCGCCCCCCGCCGCGGTCGGCAGCGCGCCGCCGCCCGCCGTCACCAGCCGGGCCCCGCCGAGCAGCACGTACCCGGCGTAGTAGACGAGCAGCGCACCCGTCACCAGCGGCAGCCCCGCCCGGCCGTGCCCGTGCCCCGGCCCGCCGCCGATCGTCAGCGCCATGTAGGCCATCGCCAGCGACCCGACCAGGTGGTGTGTGTGGTGCACCCCGTCGCGCAGCAGCCACAGGGCGTGGACCGAGGCCGCGCAGAAGACCGCCAGCAGGAGCGGCGGCCCCCAGGGGCCCGTCCCCACGGGCACGGCCATCACCGCCATCCCCAGGCCCATCACCGCCTCGCCGCCGGCCGCCCCGCGCGCCCGCCGCTCCGCTCTGCGCGCCCGCAGCAGACAGTACGTACCGCTCGCGGCGCACAGCAGGACCAGCAGCCAGGAGGAGACGGCGGAGGCGGAGAAGGGGGAGAGGGGCATCGCGGGACCGTGCACGGCGGAACCTCCCGGTTCGTCGGCTTCACCGGAAGGGATGCCCGCCCGGCGGCCCTCTCACGCCGCGCTCACGGAGCCCCGCGTTAGGCTCTCCCTGCCGCACCCGGCGCCCGCCCGCGCCGCCGCACCGAACGGAGCCCTCCCGATGCCGACCGCCCCCTCCGCAGCCCTGAGTTTCCGCAGCGCCGTGGACGACGACGTACCGGAGCTGGTGGCTCTCGTCGAGTCCGCCTACCGGGGGGACGCGAGCCGGGCCGGCTGGACCACCGAGGCCGACTTCCTCGACGGGCAGCGCACCGACCCCGACGGCGTCCGCGCGGTCATCGCCAACCCCGACGCCGTCCTCCTCGTCGTCGAGCGGGCCGGCGAGCTGATCGCCTGCTGCCAGCTCGAACACCGCGGTGACCACGTCTACTTCGGCATGTTCGCCGTCCGCCCGGGGCTCCAGGGCGCAGGCCTCGGCAAGGAGATCATGGCGGAGGCCGAGCGCCGCGCCCGCGATGCGTGGGACGCCAAGGAGATGCGGATGACGGTGGTCAACGTACGGGAGGAGCTCATCGCCTACTACGTGCGCCGCGGCTACGAGCGCACCGGCGAACTGAGCCCCTTCCCCTACGGCGACGAGCGCTTCGGCGTGCCGCTCCGCGACGACCTGGCCTTCGAGCTGCTCGTCAAGGCCCTCTGAGGACCGCGACCGGGACCGCTCCGGCGGTTTTGGCGTCGCGGTGATTCCCGCCGCTCACGCGGTGAAGCGGCCCGTACTGCGGATCTCCGGGAAGTCGGTGGCGGCGCCGTCCAGTTGCAGGGCCCGCGCCAGCCGCAGCTGGTCCAGCGTGTTGACCGTCCAGCCCGTCACCCGCAGTCCGGCCGTGTGCGCCGCCTCGACCGTCTCCAGGCAGATCCGGCGGATGTCGAGCGCGAGGGTCCGTGCCCCTGCCGCCCGGCCCAGGTCCACGACGCCCTCGTGGTGTCCGGCGACCCGCAGGACGGTGCGCACGCCCGGGGCCCGGTCGGCGACCGAGGCGAGGAGGCCGCCGTCGCCGGAGGCCACCTCCACCCGTGAGATCAGGTCCCGGCGCACGACCAGCTCCGCGAGCGCCTGGGCGGCGCCCCGGTCGTGCACCGCCACCAGGAGCGGGGGCCGCACGGCGTCGAGCACCTCGTCCAGGAGCGGTACGCGTTCGCCGTCGCCGGCGTCCAGCCCGCGCAGTTCGGCCAGGGTCAGGTCGGCGACGGCGCCCGCGCCGTCGGTGGTGCGGTCGACCTCGGCGTCGTGCAGGACGACGAGGGCGCCGTCCTTGCTGAGACGGACGTCCAGCGCGATCACGTCCATCCCGCAGCGTTCCGCGCGGACGAACGACCGCACGGTGTTCTCCGGTTCGACGCCCATGACCCCGCGGTGACCGATGGTGAGGAAAGTCAAGGTTCTCTCGCTTCCGTCGACGGCGGCTCGGCGCGCGTTCACGGTGTCCCTTCCGGCCGCGCGCGCGGTGAGGTCGCATGCTAGTGCGCCGCGCTCACGAGGGGACCGGCCGTGCAAGGCCTCGCGGAAGCCCCCCGGCCGCTTCCCGACAGGGCCGTGCGCGCCGGGCGGCGCCGGGGAGCCGCTGCCGCGTCACCCGGGCGTGGGCGAGTCCCCGTCGGCTTGACGGCCGGGGTCCGCGGGGGTCCCGGCCGTCGACCCGACGGGCCGGGCCTGTGCGAGGTCCGCCAGCAGGGCCTCGGCCAGTTCCAGTTCCGCCAGGTGCTGGCGCTCGCTCCAGCGCAGGGCCAGCGCGGGGAAGGCCCACTCCGGGACCTCCGCCGCGTGCCCCATGGCCTCCCGTACGGCGGCCAGCTCGACCAGCGTCCGGTCCATGTGCTCCTCCACCATCGCGCGCAGCCGCTCCGGCTCCGACAGGTGCCCGAGCCAGACGCGCAGCAGCAGCCCGTGCTTGAGCACCGGCGGTCCCGCCTCGGCCGTGTCCGAGGCCCAGCCGGCCAGGGCGATACGCCCCGCGTCGGTGATGGCGTAGCGGCGCTTGGCGCGGGCCTCCTCGGGTCCCGAGCGCACGGAGGCCGCGTAGCCGAGCTCCTCCAGCCGCCGCAGTTCCGCGTAGATCTGGCTGATGGCCGGCGACCAGTAGAAGAAGCGCAGGGAGGAGTCCGCCCACTTCTTCAGCTCGTACCCGGTGCGCTCCCCGGGGAAGGACAGCAGGCCGAGGACGGCCCACGCGGTCGGCGGGAGCTCTTGCTTGTTCGCGGCCTGACTACTAGTCATATTTCGAATAGAAGTGAGTCCGGGCAGTGGACGCGATCCTGGAGGCACCGTGATTTTCTCCGTCATCTTCGAAGCTCAGCTCGCCGACCCGACCGTGGAACGGGAGCACCAGGTGATCCGCGACTGCGTCGAGCAGGCGGTGCTCGCCGAACGCATGGGATTCGACCGGATCTGGGCCGTCGAGCACCACTCCTTGAAGTGGTACTCCCACATGTCAGCTCCGGAGGTCTTCCTGAGCTACGTCGCGGCCCGGACGCACACCATACGCATCGGGCACGGCGTCGTGTGCATGCCCTTCAACTTCAACCATCCGGTCCGGGTCGCCGAGCGCGCCGCCATGCTCGACCTGCTCTCCGGCGGCCGCCTCGACCTGGGCGCCGGGCGCGGTGGCACCGCGCAGGAGACCTCGCTCTGCGGGGTCGACCCGCTGCGCACCACGGCCGAGGTGGAGGAGGCGCTGCGGATCATCGGCAAGGCCTGGCAGGAGGAGGAGCTGGAGCACCACGGCCCGCTCGTGGACATCGACCCGCATCCGGTCCTGCCGCGCCCGGCCCAGAGGCCGCACCCGCCGCTCTTCCTCGCGTGCAGCCGGGGCGAGACCCTGGTGCGGGCCGCCGAGCTGGGGGTCGGGGCGCTGGTGATGGGCTTCGCCGGGCCGGAGGCGGTCGCGGGGATGCGGGCCGTGTACGACGGGGCGCGCGGGGCCCGGGACGGCGGCGCGTTCGTCTCGACGGTCGTCAACGACCACTTCTCCGTGCTCTGCCCGACGATCGTGCTCGACGATCCCGAGGAGGCCCGGCGGATCGGGGTGCGGGGCCAGCGCTTCTTCGCACAGTCCATCGGCCACTGGTACGGGGGCGCCGGCGTCCCGGACGAGGCGGTGGAGGAGGGCGGCGACGAGGAGGCCCGGATGCGCGGGGCCGCCGAGCAGGTCGTCGCCCGGCTGCACGAGCTGGACATTCCGGTCCGGCCCACCGCCACCGCCACCTTCAACGCCGATCACGCCTACGGGAGCGCGGACGGGGCCATCGCGTACGTGGAGCGACTGAGGCGGGCGGGCGCCGACGAGGTGATGTGCCTGATCCAGATGGGAACGGTGCCGCAGGAGGCCTGCCTGGAGACCATCCGGCAGTGGGGGGAGAAGGTGATCCCGCACTTCACGGGCAAAACGGGCGCCCAGGGCCCCTCTGCCGGGGGTGTGTGAGGTATTCGACCGGCGGCGCTCCAGGAGCCCCGGATGCCGCTTCGAGCCTTGGAACATCTAGGCGGAGTGGTGGCCTCCACCCATATGAACGGGAAGAATTTCGGTGGAGAAGGGGGTCGGGCAGGATAATTTCCCGCCTTCCCTCTTGAGCGGGAGAGCCTTACATGCATACGCTGTCTTGACGTGAGGTTCTCCTGTGGAGGAAGTGACATGACGGAAACTCTTGTGCCGGGTGCCGGCGGTGCCGTGATAACCGCTGGGACGCGGGTGGTCGACCACCCTGCGTGGCCCGCGCTCAAGGCCGCCGTGGAGGAGATCCGCCCCTGGCAGTCCAAGGACGGTTCGATCGACTTCGAGGCGGCCGGCGCCCCCGCCCCGGTCGACGTCGAGGCCGCCGTGGAGCGGGCCGTCGACGCCGTTCAGACGCTGTCCCCGCTGCTGCCGCACGCCGCCGCGTACCATCGCGCGCTCGTCGCCGACCTGCGCAAGTGGGTCGCGGATGGTTTCAAGGTGCCGGACTTCCTGGACTCGCTGCTGGCCTTCCACCCGGCCGCCGAGCGCGCCGACGGGCTCCAGCACCTCGTCGTCTTCCCCATGTACACGCAGAACGGCAACCTCGACCGCAACTTCGAGGCCGTCGTCCTGAAGATGGTGTGGCCCGAGTGGCTCTCCGAGCTGGAGCGCACCCGGTACGACAACCCGCTGTTCCTCGGCATCACCTTCGAGGACTTCACCCCGGGCTACGACACCCACTCCGCCGTGCTCTTCCCGGAGACCATCGCCGTCCGCGAGGCCCCCGAGCGCTTCACCTGGGGCGGAATCTTCTGCGACCGCGAGGCCGCCCGCTACCGCAAGGTGACCGAGGCCGCCGTCGACATCCTCGGCATCGAGCTGCCCGAGGACATCGCGCGCATGGTCGAGGACCAGGAGCGCTGCGAGAAGGCCTTCGTCCTGTGGGACATGGTCCACGACCGCACGCACAGCCACGGCGACCTGCCGTTCGACCCCTTCATGATCAAGCAGCGCCAGCCGTTCTGGATGTACGGCCTGGAGGAGCTGCGCTGTGACCTCACCGCCTTCAAGGAGGCCGTGAAGCTGGAGTCCGAGGGCAACGAGCACGGCCGTGACGTCCAGTACGCCGTCCTCTTCGACCGGATGTTCCGCTTCCCGGTGTCGGGCGACCGCAACCGCAACTACGACGGTCTCGGCGGCCAGCTGCTCTTCGCGTACCTCCACAAGCACGACGTCGTGCGCTGGACGGACAACAAGCTGAAGATCGACTGGATGCGGGCCCCGCAGGTCACCAACCAGCTGTGCGCCGAGATCGAGGACCTCTACCGGGCAGGCATCGACCGCCCGAAGCTCGTCCACTGGTTCAAGGCGTACGAGCTCGTCTCCACCTACCTCGCCCCGCACCCGGGCTCCAAGTGGGCCAAGGGCCCCGACGCCCTCGACCTGACGCAGCCGCCGCGCAAGCTCGTCGACGACGTGCTCGCGGACGAGTTTCCGCTCAGCATGTTCTATGAGGCCCTCGCCAAGAAGCTCAAGGGTGTGATCGCCTCGACCAAGGGCATCACCGCCCTGAACGCCGCAACGGCCGAGCGGGCCGACGCGTGAGCACTCGCCCTCAGGAGGCTGAACGGATGAACGGCTCCGGGAACGGCAACGGCGCGCTCCGTGGAGCGGTGGTGGCGGTGGCCGGGGCCGCCGGCCCCGCCGGCCGCGCCACCCTGCTCCGCCTGGCCGAGGCGGGCGCCACCGTGGTCGCCGCCGACGCGGACGCGGCACGGCTCGCGGAGGCCGTCGACGCGGCCCGCTACGCCCACGGCGGTGCGACCGTCACCGGCGACACGGTCGACCTGCTCGACCTGGCGGCCACCAAGGCCTGGGCCGAGCGCACGGAGAAGGAGTTCGGCCGGATCGACGGCGTCGTCCACCTGGTCGGCGGCTGGCGCGGCAGCAAGACCTTCACCGACGTGGACCTCGCGGACTGGGACTTCCTGGAGAAGCTCCTCATCCGCACCGTCCAGCACACCTCGCTGGCCTTCCACGACGGCCTGCTGCGCAGCGACCGCGGACGCTACGTGCTGATCAGCCAGTCCGGCGCGCACAAGCCGGTCGCCAACAACGCCGCGTACAACGCGGGCAAGGCGGCCGCCGAGGCCTGGACCCTCGCCATGGCGGATTCCTTCCGCAAGGCCGGGGGGGAGGACGGCCCGAGCGCCGCGGCTGCGATCCTGGTCATCAAGGCACTGGTGCACGACGCGATGCGCGCCGAGCGTCCCAATGCGAAGTTCGCGGGCTTCACCGACGTCAAGGAGCTGGCCGAGGCCATCGCCGGCGTGTGGGAGCTGCCCGCCTCCGAAGTGAACGGACAGCGTCTGTGGCTCACCCCGCAACCGTGAGGACCGAGACCGGCAAGACCGACGCCCGGCGTCACCACGACCCGGCCGTGCGCGGATTCGCCAGCGACAACTACGCGGGCGTGCACCCCGAGGTGCTCGCCGCCGTCGCGCTCGCCAACGGTGGCCACCAGGTCTCCTACGGCGAGGACGAGTACACCGAACACCTGCAGAAGATCTTCCGCAGCCACTTCGGGCCGACCGCGCAGGCCTTCCCGGTCTTCAACGGCACGGGTGCCAACGTCACCGCCCTCCAGGCCATGACCGACCGCTGGGGCGCGGTGATCTGCGCCAAGAGCGCCCACATCAACGTGGACGAGGGCGGTGCGCCCGAGCGGATGGCGGGCATCAAGCTGCTCGCCGTACCGACGCCGGACGGCAAGCTCACTCCCGAGCTGATCGACCAGGAGGCCTGGGGCTTCGAGGACGAGCACCGTGCGATGCCGCAGGTCGTCTCGATCACCCAGAACACCGAGCTCGGCACCGTCTACACCCGCGACGAGATCAAGGCGATCTGCGAGCACGCGCACGGCCTCGGCATGAAGGTGCACCTCGACGGTGCCCGGATAGCCAACGCCGCGGCCTCGCTCGACCTGCCGATGCGGGCCTTCACCAACACCGTCGGGGTCGACGTGCTGTCCTACGGCGGCACGAAGAACGGCATGATGTTCGGCGAGGCCGTGGTGGTGCTGAACCCGGACGCGGTCCGGCAGATGAAGCACGTCCGCAAGATGTCGATGCAGCTCGCCTCCAAGATGCGCTTCGTCTCGGTGCAGCTCGAAGCGCTGCTCGCGAAGGACCTGTGGCTGCGCAACGCCCGCCACGCCAACGCGATGGCGCAGCGGCTCGCGGCCGGTGTCCGCGAGACCGACGGGGTGGAGATCCTCTACCCGGTGCAGGCCAACGCCGTCTTCGCGCGGCTGCCGCACGAGGTCACGCGCCGGCTCCAGCAGCGCTACCGCTTCTACTTCTGGGACGAGGCGGCCGGTGACGTCCGCTGGATGTGCGGCTTCGACACCCAGGAGGAGGACGTGGACGGCTTCCTCCAGGCCCTCAAGGAGGAGCTGGCCCGGTAGCCACCTCCCCTCAAACTGAATATATATGCCTCCGACCGCAAATCCATTGATCTGCGGTCGGAGGCATGCCTATGCTGCAGATCATGGAACTCATCCAGCAGAACCCGGATATTCACGCCTACTTGGCGTCCGACGAAGCCATCGACCACTGGCATCCCCTGGTGCAGGAAACCGCAGACGCCCTCTGGACCGCCACCGGCGATGCATATTCATACGCCGAAGCCGCCTTTGAATTCGTCCGCGACACGATCCCGCACTCCGCCGACTCCGGGGACGCACGGGTCTCCTGGCGCGCCTCCGACGTGCTGGCCACGCGCAACGGCATCTGTTACGCCAAATCCCACGCCCTCGTCGCCCTGCTGCGCGCCCAGGGGATCCCCGCGGCCCTCTGCTACCAGCTGCTCGCCGACGACGACGGTTCCCGTGCGGTGGTCCACGGCCTGGTGGCCCTGCGGCTGCCCGGCGCCGGACGCTGGGCCCGCGTCGACCCGCGCGGCAACAAGCCCGGTGTCGACGCCCGGTTCACCCTCGACCACGAGCGGCTCGCCTTCCCCGTACGCCCGGAACTCGGCGAGGTCGACCACCCCGAGCTCCACGCCGCCCCGCACCCCGCCGTGCTCAAGGCCCTCCAGGAGTCCGCCGACCGGCAGGAGCTGTGGCGGAAGCTGCCGGCCGCCCTGTAGCCGGGACCCGCGCCACCCGCCCGCGCGCCGACACCAGCAGGTGCAGCGCGGCGGCCGCGAGCTGCAGCACGGCGATCCCGAGCAGCAGCGTCCACGGAGGCGCGCCGGCGGCCAGCCCGACCAGGGCGGCACCCGTCGAGGCCGCCGTCACCTTCAGCCCCGCCCCCAGGGTGAACACCTGGGCCCGCACCGAACCCGGGGCGTGCTCCGAGCGGATCCGCAGCGTCGCCGTCAGCAGCGGCCCGTCGCACACCCCCGCCGCCGCGAACGCGGCCGCCGTCAGCGCGACCGACGGCGCGAACGCCGCCACCCCGAGGGCGGCCCCCGTCCCCGCCATGGCCCAGCGGGCCAGCCGTCCGGGCGCCACCGACGTCATCCGGCCCAGCGTCAGCGACCCGGCCAGCGCACCCACCGCGAAGGCCGTCATCAACACCCCGCCCGTGCCCGGCCTGCCGAGCCCGCGGGCCAGCAGCACCGAGGTGGTGGTCAGCGCTCCGACACCGACGAAGGCCAGCGTCGTCGCCGAGGTGATCGCCCGCAGTTCCCGGACCCGCCACAGCGTGGCCAGCCCCGCGCCCAGGCCGGCCCGGGGCGCCTTGCCCGGCGGGCCCGCGCCCCGGCCCTCGTAGGCCTCCTCATGCGGGCTCACGCCAGGGTCCCCGTACGGCAGGGACGCGGCCAGCGCCGCCGCCAGTGCCGCGGAGAGCGCCAGCACCCCCATCGCGGGCCCAGCCGATACCATCGCCCCGACCAGGCCGACCGCAGCCGGGGCCGTGACCGAGGCCGCGTTGTACGTGGAGGCGTCCCAGCCGTACGCCCGGTCGCGCCCCGGGCCCTCCGGGACCAGCCCCGCCACCAGGCTCGACAGCCCGCCCGTCACCACCGGCCCGCAGGAACCGCCCAGTACCGCCACCGCCAGCACCACCGGCACCGGGGCCCGGCCCAGCAGTGCCGCCAGCGCGGCCACGGCGGCCGTGAAACCGGCCAGCGCGCCCGCGTAGAACAGCCGGGGCCGTCGCGCCCGCGCCGCGGCGGCGCCCGCGAGCGGCGCGGCCAGCACGTGCGGGGCCATCCAGGCCGTCAGGACGAACGCCCCGTGTGCGGCGCTCCCCGTCCGCTCCAGGGCCAGCAGCACCACGCCCATGCCCATGCCCTCGGAGGCGAAGCGAGCGGCGAGTGCCGCTGCCAGATACCGCCCGAACCCGCCCACCGGCGAACCCCCTCCGCGTCCCGGTAACGTGCTGCGATCAGGACGTTACGCCGGACGGGTGGAGGGCGGAAGGATCCGCAGGGGGACCCGTCGCGGCGGAAGGATCCGCGGGGAGGCCCGTCGCGCTCGAACATCGACACGGGGAGTGACCCGGCCGACGGTGCGTGCGCGGCCGGAGCGCTCCGGTGGAGCGCCCCCGCAGGGGGGTGGGTCAGCCGGCTTCCTTGACCTGCGCCGCCGTCGGGGCCGTGCCGCCGAGGTGCGCGGGCAGCCACCAGGAGTCCTCGGGGCCCTTGGGCTTGGCCGGGTAGGCGGCCTGCGCGGCGTCCAGCAGCTCCTGCACGCGCTCGCGCAGGCGGCGCGTGATGGCCCCCGCGTACTGGTCGGCCGGGGCCTCCAGGGGCTCGCCGACGCGCATCGTCACCGGGATGTGGCTGCGCTTGAGGTCCTTGGGGCGGCCCTTGGTCCACAGCCGCTGGGTACCCCACAGCGCGACCGGGATCAGCGGGACACCGGCCTCCTGCGCCATGCGCGCGGCACCCGACTTGAAGCTCTTGAGGGTGAAGGACTGGGAGATCGTCGCCTCGGGGAACACCCCGATGATCTCGCCGGAGCGCAGCGAGTCCAGCGCGTGCTGGTACGCGTCCTCACCCTGCTTGCGGTCCACCGGGATGTGCTTCATCGCGCGCATCAGCGGGCCGGACACCTTGTGCCGGAACACCGACTCCTTGGCCATGAAGCGGACCAGACGCTTCTGCGGCCGCGCGGTCAGGCCCGCGAAGATGAAGTCGAGGTACCCGATGTGGTTCGACACCAGGACCGCCCCACCCTTGCGCGGGATGTTCTCGGTGCCCTTCATGTCGATGCGGATGTCCAGCGCACGGAAGAGGGTGTGCGCGGCGCCGATCACTGGGGGGTAGACGAGCTCAGCCATGGTGGGGAGACCCCGCTTTCTGCCTGGGGAGGTGCTCCCGGCCGGAAGTTACGGAAGCGTAGGTACGCGACCATGGGGATGGTGCCCCAAACACGGCGCGCTGGCCAGCCCAGACGCCCGTGCCCGGGGAGATTCTCGTCACGCGGGGAATGCGCGGCGCCGGACGGGTGCTGCGATCAGCGTACGTACATACGGACGGGGCGGACGGGAGCGGGCGTGCAGGGGCGCGAACAGGGTGGTCGGGGCGCGGGCGGGCAGGGCCCGCTGGGCGCCGCCGAACTGGGGCACGAGCCGGGGGAGCGGGCCAGTCTGGTCCAGTTCTCCAGCGCCTTCTGCCAGCCCTGCCGGGCCACCCGGCGGATCCTTTCCGAGGTCGCCGCCATGGTCGACGGGGTCGCGCACATCGAGATCGACGCCGAGCGCAACCTCCCCCTGGTGCGCGCCCTCGGCATCGAGAAGACCCCGACCGTGCTCGTCCTGGACTCCGCCGGGCGGATCGTCCGGCGTGCGGCGGGGATGCCGCGCAAGGCGGACGTGATCGCGGCCCTGGGGGCCGCGGTATGACGGGCGTGCCGGTCCGTGCGCCCGCACGCAGCGTGACGCGCCTGACATCTGACCGTTGCGGCTTGACTGTGTACACGTGAGATCGCCAGGCTGACGACATGCGGTATGAACTCCTGCTTTACGGGCGGGTCCACGTGGACCTCGTCCGCTACGCGAGCGCGCGCTGTCGGGATCACTGAACGCCCTCGGCCCCCGATCCCTCGACTGTGCCCGCGATCCCCGCGGCAGAAGGAAGTCTTCTCATGACGGCCCCGACGCTCCCGACGGCCTCGTACGCACCTTTCACCCCTGACGCCTCCACCGCATCCGACGTCACCGGCGGTACGGACCGGGCGGCCCCCGCCGGGGCCCTCGACGGGTCCCCCGACGGATCCCCCGGTCCCCGGGGCGGTACGGCCCGGCCCGGATCGCCGGAGCTGCTGCGTTCCGTCTTCCGCCGCCACGCCGCCGGTGTCGCCGTGATCACCGCGGAGTCCGGCGGCCGGCCCGCCGGATTCACCGCCACCTCGCTGAACTCCGTCTCGGCCGAACCGCCGCTGCTCTCGTTCACCACCGGCACCGGCTCCTCCAGCTGGCCCGCCGTACGGGACTGCGAGTACCTCGGCGTCCACATACTCGGCGAGCACCAGCAGGAGCTCGCCGGCCTCTTCGCGCGCAGTGGGGCGGACCGCTTCGGCCCCGGCACCGGCTGGGCCGCGGGGCCGCACGGTGTGCCGCTGCTCGACGGGGTGCTGGCCTGGCTGGTGTGCCGGGTGGTGGCCAGGGTGCCCGCCGGCGAGCATCGTGTGATCATCGCGGAGGCGGTGGCCGGGGACCCGGAGGGCGAGGGCCGGCCGCTGCTGTACCACCAGGGGCGCTTCAACGCGTTGCGCGACTGAATCGTCCCTGCTGGGGTGGGTTCGGGCGGCGTTGGCCAGATCACAGTTCGGTGGCCTTGCCTCTTGGGGGGACCCACTGTGTACTGACGAGTAACATTCCCTTCGGAGCGCGGGCCGCCCCGACCGGGATCCGCCCCACGAGGCGCCTATGCTGCCTGCACAAGGCGGTACCAGTAAAAGACGATGCGGTAGGAGAGTCGGCGTGAGCCTGAGGATCGTTGTCTGTGTGAAGTACGTGCCCGACGCCACCGGTGACCGGCACTTCGCCGATGACCTGACCGTGGACCGCGACGACGTCGACGGCCTGCTGTCGGAGCTCGACGAGTACGCCGTCGAGCAGGCGCTGCAGATCGCCGACGAGGCGGACGACGCCGAGATCACCGTTCTGACCGTGGGCCCCGAGGACGCCAAGGACGCGCTGCGCAAGGCGCTGTCGATGGGCGCCGACAAGGCCATCCACGTCGAGGACGACGACCTTCACGGCAGCGACGTCATGGGCACCTCGCTGGTGCTCGCCAAGGCGATCGAGAAGGCCGGCTACGACCTGGTCATCACCGGCATGGCGTCGACGGACGGCACCATGGGTGTCCTCCCGGCGATCCTGGCCGAGCGCCTGGGCGTCCCGCAGGTCACCCTGCTCTCCGAGGTCAAGGTCGAGGACGGCACCGTGACCGGCCGCCGCGACGGCGACTCCGCCAGCGAGCAGCTGGAGGCCTCCCTCCCCGCCGTCGTCTCCGTGACCGACCAGTCCGGCGAGGCCCGCTACCCGTCCTTCAAGGGCATCATGGCCGCCAAGAAGAAGCCGGTGGAGTCCTGGGACCTGGACGAGCTGGACATCGAGGCCGAAGAGGTCGGTCTCGAAGGCTCCTGGACCGCGGTCGACTCCGCGGCGCAGCGTCCGGCCCGCACCGCCGGCACGATCGTCAAGGACGAGGGCGAGGGCGGCAAGCAGCTGGCCGAGTTCCTGGCCGGCCAGAAGTTCATCTAAGAACTTCAGCCCCCCTCAGTAGCCCCCAGACACTTCGCAATCGCAGGAGAGCAGTCCCATGGCTGAAGTTCTCGTCTACGTCGACCACGCGGACGGCGCCGTCCGCAAGCCCACCCTCGAGCTGCTGACGCTGGCCCGCCGCATCGGCGAGCCCGTCGCCGTCGCCCTCGGCGCCGGTGCCGAGGCCACCGCCGCGGTGCTCGCCGAGCACGGTGCGGTCAAGGTCCTCACCGCCGACGCCCCCGAGTTCACCGAGTACCTCGTGGTACCGAAGGTGGACGCGCTCCAGGCCGCGTACGACGCCGTCTCCCCGGCCGCCGTGCTCGTCCCGTCCTCCGCCGAGGGCAAGGAGATCGCCGCCCGCCTCGCCGTGCGCATCGGCTCCGGCATCATCACGGACGCCGTCGACCTGGAGGCCGGTGACGAGGGTCCGGTCGCGACGCAGGCCGCCTTCGCCGCGTCGTTCACCACCAAGTCCCGCGTCTCCAAGGGCACCCCGGTCATCACCGTGAAGCCGAACTCGGCCCCGGTCGAGGCCGCTCCGGCAGCCGGCGCCGTCGAGGCGCTCGCCGTCACCTTCGGCGCCCTGGCCACCGGCACCAAGGTCACCGCGCGCACCCCGCGCGAGTCGACCGGCCGTCCGGAGCTGACCGAGGCCGCGATCGTCGTCTCCGGCGGCCGTGGCGTCAACGGCGCGGAGAACTTCCACATCATCGAGGACCTCGCGGACTCCCTCGGTGCGGCGGTCGGCGCCTCCCGCGCCGCCGTGGACGCCGGCTGGTACCCGCACTCCAACCAGGTCGGCCAGACCGGCAAGTCGGTCTCCCCGCAGCTGTACATCGCCTCCGGCATCTCGGGCGCGATCCAGCACCGGGCCGGCATGCAGACCTCGAAGACCATCGTGGCCATCAACAAGGACGCCGAGGCCCCGATCTTCGACCTGGTCGACTACGGCGTGGTCGGCGACCTCTTCGAGGTCGTCCCGCAGCTGACCGGCGAGATCAAGGCGCGCAAGGGCTAAACCCCGGGTCACTCGCTGACCTGCGCACTCTCCGCCTCCGGGGCCGTGTGGTGATTGTCACCGCACGGCCCCGAGTCGTTTGTCCAGGACGGCGGAGGCACCATTGACGGAGCGGAACCCCGTGGCTAAATTCTGCTATGCGGATCTAAGCTTCCGTGAAGCGGAAAAGAGGAGAGTGCACGATGGGTCAGCAGGAGAAGGTGGCGACGAGCCTCGCAGGCGCGGTCAGCGAGGGCATCAGCGCCTCCCTGGCGCCGGTGGACGCGGAACTCGCGCGTCACTACCCGGGCGACCCCGGCACCCGTCAGCCCATCCACACCGTCTACGT
The DNA here is from genome assembly GCF_041862025.1 of Streptomyces sp. AB3(2024). NCBI lineage: Bacteria > Bacillati > Actinomycetota > Actinomycetes > Kitasatosporales > Streptomycetaceae > Streptomyces > Streptomyces sp. AB3(2024). The sequence continues at coordinate 3,774 of NZ_JBGWAB010000093.1, read as the reverse complement.
ACCCGGTGACGTCTTCACCGCCGACACCATCCGCTCCTGGGGCGACCAGGCCCTGGCGGCCCTCGACGAGCACGCCCCCGACGCCGCCACCTTCGCCAAGGTGCTCGGCATCCCCGACGAACTGGCCGTCCCCGTCTACGACCGCGTCCGCGCCAAGCTCGCCTCCGAGCCCATCGAGGACCTCCGCGTGGACTTCGAGGACGGCTTCGGCGTCCGCTCCGACGAGGAGGAGGACCAGGCCGCGGCCCGCGCCGCCCGCCTCGTCTCCGAGGCCTTCGCCAACGGCACCAACGCCCCGTACATGGGCATCCGCATGAAGTGCATGGAGTCCAACGTCCGCGACCGCGGCATCCGCACCACGGACGTCTTCCTCTCCGGCCTCCTGGAGCACGGCGGCCTCCCCGAGGGCCTCGTGCTGACCCTCCCCAAGGTCACCTACGCCGAACAGGTCAGCGCCTTCGTCAAGCTGCTGGAGGCCTTCGAGGCCAGCCGCGGCCTGCGCCCCGGCCGGATCGGCTTCGAGATCCAGATCGAGACCAGCCAGTCCATCCTGGCCTCGGACGGCACCGCCACCGTCGCCCGGATGATCGAGGCCGCCAAGGGCCGCGCCACCGGTCTGCACTACGGCACCTTCGACTACAGCGCCTGCGTCGGCGTCTCCGCCGCGTACCAGGCCAGCGACCACCCGGCGGCCGACCACGCCAAGGCGATCATGCAGGTCGCGGCCGCCGGCACCGGCGTACGCGTCTCCGACGGCTCCACGAACGTCCTGCCGATCGGCACCACCGACAAGGTCCACGAGGCCTGGAAGCTCCACTACGGCCTCACCCGACGCGCCCTGGCCCGCGCCTACTACCAGGGCTGGGACATGCACCCGGGCCACCTCCCGACCCGCTACGCGGCGGTGTTCACGTTCTACCGCGAGGGCCTGGAAGCCGCGGCCGCGCGCCTCAAGGCGTACGTGGCCAAGATCGAGGGCGACGTGATGGACGAGCCCGCCACCGCGAAGGCCCTGGCCGGCTACCTGGTCCGCGGCCTGGACTGCGGCGCGGTCGGCGCCGACGAGGTCACCGCCCTGACGGGCCTGACCCGCGCCGAACTCGACGCCTTCGCCATCCCCCGCCGCTCGGCCACCCTGACGGCGACCGCCTGACCGTTCCCCGCCGACACCTGACCCGCAGCCCCGCCCGGACGCTTCCGGCCGGGGCTGCGGCGCGTTCGCGGCACTTCTGCCGACCAAGGATGAAATGACCGGCTCTGTCATGCCCATCTCGCCGTGCAGACCGGGAGAGGCCCCGGCCCGCCGGGCAGGGGCCTGGCGCCGGATCAAGGCGAGGCTGCTCCAGGAGGCGCCCGCACCGGCCGGCCGGGCGTTCCTGCCGGGGATCCCACGCCCTGGCGCCGCTGCTCGGAGCTCAGTAGAGCGGCGGGAGTTCGCCCGAGCCGCGGGGGATCAGGCGGGTGGGGAGTTCGATGCGGGACGGGGGCAAGGTGGCACCGGCCAGGCGCTGGAAGAGGCGGTCCGTGGCCACCCGGCCCAGGGCCGCCGCGTCCTGGGCCACCACGGTGACGCCCGGGCGCAGCAGGTCGGCCAGCTCGAAGTCGTCGAAGCCGACCAGCGCCACGGGGCGCGGGTGTTCGGCCAGGACGCGGACCACCGTCACGGTCACCCGGTTGTTGCCCGCGAAGACCGCCGTCACCGCATCGGGTCCCTCCAGCATCGACCGGGTCGCCGCCGTGACCCGGCCGGGGGCCGTCGCGCCGAGCGACACCCACGCGTCGGCCACCGGCAGGCCCGCCCCGCCCATGGCCTCGCGGTAGCCGCGCAGACGTTCCGTGGCGGTGTGGATGCGGGGGTCGTCGCCGATGAACCCGATCCGCCGGTGGCCGCCGACGATCAGGTGGGCCACCCCGTCCCGGGCGCCGCCGAAGCTGTCGGAGAGGACCACGTCCGCCTCGATCCGGCCGGCCGGACGGTCCACGAACACCGTGGCCACGCCCGCGCGGATCTCGGGCTCCAGGTAGCGGTGGTCCTCCCCGGCCGGGATCACGATCAGGCCGTCCACGCGGCGGGCGCACAGCGCGAGCGCCAACTCCTTCTCGCGGTCCGGGTCCTCGGCGCTGGAGCCGTTGATGAGCAGGGCGCCGTGCGCCCGGGCCACCTCCTCCACGGCCCGGTTGAGGGGCCCGTAGAAGGGGTCGGCGAGGTCCTCCAGGACCAGGCCCACGGTCGCGGTGCGGCCTTTGCGCAGCACGCGCGCGCTGTCGTTGCGGCGGAAGCCGAGGGCCTCGATGGCCTCCTGGACCCGCCGCTCGGTGTCGGGGGTGACCCCCGGCTCGCCGTTGACGACCCGTGAGACCGTCTTCAGTCCCACGCCCGCCCGGGCCGCCACGTCCTTCATGGTCGGCCGGTTGCCGTAGCGGGGCTCGGACGGCTGGCGGGTCTGCGGCACGGCGGGGGAACCTCCGGAGGTGACGGTGGCGGGGCTTCGATCCCGCCGCTGACCTTGAGGATAAGCACTCGGCCGGTGAGCGGGTTTCCGTGGCAGGGTGGTGCGGGCAAGCCTCAGGGGGCTTCGGAGACGAGCCATTGGGAGAGGGGTATACGTGATTGTCTGGATCAACGGCACGTTCGGTGCCGGGAAGACCAGCACGGCGCGCGAACTGGCCGGGCTCCTGCCCGACGGCACCCTGTACGACCCGGAGGTCGTGGGCGACGCGGTGCGTCGGCTCCTGCCGCACAAACGCCTGGCCGAGGTCTGCGACTACCAGGACCTGCCGAGCTGGCGGCGGCTCGTCGTGGACGCGGCCGCGGCGATGCTCGCGGAGCTGGGCGGGGTGCTGGTGGTGCCGATGACACTGCTGCGCCAGGAGTACCGCGACGAGATCTTCGGTGGCCTGGCCGCGCGCCGGATACCGGTGCGACACGTGCTCCTGGCTCCTGCGGAAACGATCCTGCGGGAGCGCATCGCACGGCGTCAGGAGGCGGAGCCCGAACCGGCGGACCCCCGGGACAAGACCTGGGCGTACGACCACATCCCGGTGTACCGGCAGGCGCTGGGCTGGCTCACCGCCGACGCGCACGTCATCGACAACGGTCCGCTGACGGTACGGGAGACCGCCGAGCGGATCGCCGAGGCCGTCCGCACCGACGCGGCGGGGATCTGCGACATCGTGCAGACCCCGGAGCCGACGCGGGAGACGGTGGCGGCGGGGGTGCTGCTCTTCGACGACCGGGACCGGGTGCTCCTGGTGGATCCGACGTACAAGCCGGGCTGGGAGTTCCCGGGCGGCGTGGTCGAGGCGGGCGAGGCACCGGCGTGCGCGGGCGTACGGGAGGTCGCGGAGGAGCTGGGCCTGACGCTGGACCGTGTCCCGGGGCTGCTCGTGGTCGACTGGGAGCCGCCCCGAGCACCTGCCTACGGGGGCCTGCGGCTGCTGTTCGACGGCGGCCGGCTGACGGAGGCTGACACGGCGCGCCTGCGGCTCCCCGGGCCGGAGCTGCGCGCCTGGCGGTTCGTCACCGAGACGGAGGCCGCCGGGCTGTTGCCCCCACAGCGCTACGAACGGCTGCGCTGGGCCCTGCGCGCCCGTGAGCGGGGCCACCCGCTGTACCTGGAGGCGGGCCGCCCGACACCCTGACACCGGGTCACGCCCCGCCACCCGGGCCGGGGGGGGGCGGGGGGGGGGGGGGGGGGGGGGGGGCGGGGGGGGGGGGGGGGGGGGGGGGGGGGGGGGGGGGGGGGGGGGGGGTTAAACAAATCCTCCCCGCCC
>NZ_JBGWAB010000092.1:0-33107 GCF_041862025.1 Streptomyces sp. AB3(2024) | reverse complement strand
CCCGCGGGCGCGGCCGGTCCGGCCGCGGCCGGCGCGTACGCGGCGGGGGAGACCGCGCGGATCCGCCTCACCCGCGCGACCAACGGCGCCGCCACCGCCACCGCCACCGGGGACCGCGTCGTCGCCGAGGTACAGGGAGTCCTGTGGTCGCTGCCCCCCGACGGCGCCCCCGCCACCCGCCTCACCCCGCCCGACCTGGAGCCCGGCCGCCCGGTGTTCTCCCCGGACGGCCACCGGATCGCCATGAGCGCCTACCGGGGCGGCGCCTTCCACATCTGGGTGATGGACGCCGGCGGATCCGGCCTGCGCAGACTCACCGACGGCCCCTTCGACCACCGTGCGCCCGCCTGGTCGCCCGACGGCCGCCACCTCGCCTTCTGCTCCGAGCGCGGCGGGGACCCCGTCGCCGGCGGCCCGTACCGGATCTGGACCGTCCCCCTCACGGGCGGCCGCCCCGTCCCCCTCACCGGTCTCCCCGGGCAGCCGGGCCCCGGACAGGAGGGCGCCTGGGAGGACTTCGACCCCGTCTGGACCCCGGACGGCGCCCGCGTGCTCTTCGTCCGCGCCACCGTCGACGGGGAGACCCTGACCGCCCGCACCCTCGCCTCCGTCGCCGCCGACGGACGGGGTCCCGTACGCGTCGACCACACCGTCGCCGACGGCAGCCTGCTGACCCCCGCCGTCTCCCCGGCCGGCCGCACCGCCTGGCTGTCCGCAGCCCCCGGGCCCCGCAAGGCCCAGATCCTCACCCTGCACGCCGACGGCCGACCCGTCCCCCTCGACGGGGACCTCGCCCCCGCGCCCCCGCGCTGGATCGGCGACGACCGCCTGCTCGTCACCCTCGACGGCCGCTTCCGGGTGATCCGCCCGCACCGCGACACCACCGGCCGCGAGATCCCCCTCGACGCCACCCTCGACGTGCCCCGCCCCCGCTACCGCGTCAAGGAGTACGCGCTGGAGGCCGAGCCCGGACGCCCCGTACGCGCGGTCCACCTCCCCAGCCTCTCGCCCGACGGCCGCACCGTCGCCCTCGTCGCCCTCAACGCCCTGTGGACCGTCCCCGTCGCCGGGGGAGCCCCGCGCAGGATCGCCCAGGCCCCCGTGACCGCCTACCTCCAGGGACCGGTGTGGACCCCCGACGGCCGGGCGCTGATCTACACCGACGACCGCGACGGACTCAACACCGTACGGCGCCGCGAACTCGCCGGCGGCCACGAGAGCGTCCTCGCCGCCGACGGCCGCGTCTACGGCTCGCTCTCGCCCGACGGCACCCGGCTCGCGAGCCTCGACCTCGCCGGACGCCTCCTCGTCCGCGACCTCGCCACCGCCGCCGAAACCCCCCTCGTGACGGCCCTCGGCGGCGGCGGACTGCCGAGCCCGCCCAGCTGGTCGCCCGACGGCCGCCACATCGCCCTCTGCGACCGCAACCGGATCAGCCACCGCTTCCGCGAGGGCCACAACCTCATCCGGATCGTCGACACCACCACCGGTGCGGCCCGGCTGCACGCGCTCGCCCCGCACGCCTCCCTCTCCGACCGCTACGCCAGCGGCCCCGTCTGGTCGCCCGACGGCCGCTTCCTCGCCTGCGTCGCCGAATCCGCCCTGTGGCTGCTGCCCGTCACCCCCGACGGCACCCCCACCGCAGCCGCCCGCCGCCTCACCGACGAGTGCGCCGACCACCCCTCCTGGGCCGCCGACTCCCGCACCCTGCTCTACCAGTCGGGCGACCGGCTGCGCCTGCTCACCCTCGACGCCCACGGCGCCCCGGCCCGGCCGCCCCGCACCGTCCCGGTCGCCCTGACCCACCGCCGCCCCGCCCCCGTCGACACCGTCGTGCACGCCGGCCTGCTCTGGGACGGCACCGGAGCCCCGCCCCGCGCCGACGTCGACGTCCTGATCAGCGGCGGGCGCGTCACCGCAGTCGAAGCGCACCGGCCCGGCCGCCGCGCGGCCCGCACCGTCGACGCCTCCCGGGACACCGTCCTGCCGGGCTTGTGGGACGCGCACGTCCACCCGTACCCGTACACCTACGGAGCCCGCCAGGGCCTCCTGCACCTCGCCTACGGCGTCACCACCACCGTCTCCCTCGGCGGCTCCGCCCACGAACAGGCCCGCCTGCGCGACGACATCCGCGCCGAACGCCTCACCGCCCCCCGGCTGCTGGCCGGCGGCGAACTCCTCGACGGCTCCCGCGTCGCCTACAGCATGGGCCGCGCCCACCGCACCGCCGAGGGCCTCGCCCGCTCCCTGGCCCGGGCGCAGGCACTGGACTGGGACTTCGTCAAAACCTACGTCCGCGCCCCGTACGCCTTCATGGAGCAGGCCGCCCGCTTCGCACACGAGCGGCTCGGCGTCCTGGCCGGCTCCCACCTGTGCGCCCAGGGCATCGCCTCCGGCCAGGACCTCACCACCCACCTCGTCGCCACCGAACGCGCCGAACACGGCCACGGCGCCACCCCGGCCGGCCACACCTACGAGGACACCCTCGCGCTCTACACCCACGGCGGCTTCGACCTCATCGCCACCCCCTTCGCGGCCCTGCCGCTGATCGGCGCCGACCCGTCCCTCGCCGACGACCCCCGCGTCACCGCCCTGATGCCGCCCTGGGACGCGAGCGCCGTCCGGGCCGCCGCCGCCCTGCCGCCGACCGCCGAACAACTCACCGCCCTGGAACGGGAGACCGGCGTCTACCGGCGGGTCCTCGCGGGTGGCGGCCGGGTCGCCCTCGGCACCGACGCACCCCTCACCCCCGTCGGCCTCCACCTCCACCTCGCCCTGCGCGCCCTGCACCGGTACGGCTTCTCCCCGGCCGAGGCCCTCACCACCGTCACCCGCACCCCGGCCCGGGTCTTCGGCCTCGCCGACCACCTCGGCACCGTGGAACCGGGCAGGCTCGCCGACCTCACCCTCGTCGACGGCGACCCCTTCACCGACTTCGCCGACCTCGTCCGCGTCCGGGCGGCCGTGCGCGCCGGAACCCTCCACGAACGCGCCGCGCTCGAAGCCGCCCACCCCCGTGGCGCCGGGCCCGGCCCCGACTGGCAGCCGGTCCTGCGCCAGATGCTCAGGGACGGCTGCTGCACCCACCGGTCCCACGGCCACCACGCCTGACGGACAAGGGGGGTTATCCCCACCCCGGGGCGACCGGGCTGCCGGATGGGGGCCGGGGCCGCGGACAACGAGGCTTGCCCCATGACGAATTCCAGGAACCGCAGGAACAAGGCCCTCCTCCTCGCCCTCTGCGCCGCCACCGCCGCCACCACCCTGAGCGCCGTCGTCCCGGCGGCGGCCACGGCGCCCGGGGCGGGAGCACCGCTTCCCCGGCTCGCCTGGCACCCCTGCGCGAAGCCGGGCGGCCCCGCCACCCAGGAGTGCGCCGACCTGCCCGTCCCCCTCGACTACGCGAACCCGGCCGGCCCGCGGATCACCGTCGCCGTCTCCCGCATCCGCAGCGACCGCCCCGAGGCCCGCCGCGGCACCCTGGTCGTCATCCCCGGCGGACCCGGCGGCTCGGGCGTCCAGCGCCTCACACAGAAGGGCGCCGCGCTCCAGAAGCAGCTCGCCGGTGCCTACGACCTCGTCGCCTTCGACCCCCGCGGCGTCGGCGGCAGCACCACCGCCTCCTGCGGTCTCACCCCCGGCGACCGCTACCTCACCAGCCTGCGCGCCTGGCCCGCCCCGAACGGCGACATCTCCGAGAACCTCGCCCGCTCCGAGCGCATCGCCGAGGCCTGCGCCCGCAACGGCGGCCCCGTACTGCGCAGTTTCACCACCGCCAACGAGGTCGCCGACATGGACCGGCTCCGCGAGGTCCTCGGCGAACGCAAGATCTCCGCCTGGGGCGTCTCGTACGGGACCTACGTCGGCGCCGTGTACGCGCAGAAGCACCCGGAGCGCACGGACCGCTGGGTCCTGGACAGCAGCGGCGACCCCGACCCCGCCCGCCTCGCCCGGGGCTGGCTGGCGAACATGGGCCAGGGCGCCGACGACCGCTTCCCCGACTTCGCCGCCTGGGCCGCCCACCCCGACCGGGACCGCGACGGCCTGCGGCTGGCCCGCGACCCCGGGGACGTGGAGCCGCAACTGCTGGCCCTCGCCGCCTCCCTGGACCGTACGCCGCGGCCGACGACCACCCCCGGCGTGCCCCTGACCGGCAACGGCCTGCGCCAGGCCCTGCAGAACGCCCTGTACGGCGACTCCGCCTTCCCCGCCTTCGCCAAGCTCCTCGTCTCCCTCCGGGACCCGGCGGCCACCCCCGTCCTCCCGCCGGAGCTGGCGCAGCCGCTGCGCGACGAGGACGCCGCCCAGCTGGTCGCCGTGCTCTGCAACGACGTGGCCTGGCCGCGCGAGGGCGCCGCCGCCGGCCAGCGCGCCGTGGACGAGGACCGCGCCCGCCACCCCCTCACCGCGGGCATGCCCGTCAACGTTCTGCCCTGCGCCTACTGGAAGGACGCCCCGGAGCAGAAGCCGACCCGGATCACCGCGAACGGTCCGTCCGACATCCTCATGGTCCAGAGCCGCCGGGACCCCTCCACGCCCCACTCGAAGGGCCTGAAGATGCGCGAGGCCCTGGGCGACCGGGCGGTCCTCGTCACCGTCGAGCAGGGCGGCCACGGCCTCTACCTCGGCAACGGCAACGCCTGTACGGACCGCACCGTCACCACCTTCCTCACCACGGGCCGCCGCCCGGCCCACGACACCGACTGCGCCAACTGAGTGGCGTGACGGGGCGGGCGCTCCCGGGGACACCGCTGCCTCCGCCCCGCCCCCGGCCCGGGGGAGGGGCGGCACCCCCCTCCTCCCGCTCGGCGCCGGGACCTGGATCAAGGACGAGTCGCGCAACCCCACCTGGAACCACGAGGACCGGCTCAACCGCGTCACCGTCAGGGAGTTACGTCGGAGTGAATCGGCATGTGGGCCACGCGGACGGGTTGTGGCCGTCGGCTGGACTGCTGATCTGCTCTTCACCCAGCGTTTTTTCCAGGTCAGCAAGATCGCGCTTCATTTGCTGAAGTTGTTCTGAGCCGATCAGTGGGCCGAACTGCGTCGCGATGACGTCCGATTCCTGCGTGGCGGCGGCCGTGGCGGTCTCGATCGCGGCGACCTCGCCGAGCCGGCCCCGGTCCTTGGCTTCCTGGAAGCGGTCGATGGGGTTGGCGTGGGAGGCGCATGCAGACATCGCCGCCACCAGCCGTCGTGCCGTGCCGATGCGTGAAGTCCTCGGCTTCGCCCGGCCGATGGGCCCGACCGACCCGGGTCTCCTCGGCGCGGTATGGGTCATGGAGAACGCCGTGGGTGGACTGCGGGGCTTGTGGCCTTGTTCCCGATGCTCTGTGGGAGCGTATTTGGCCGCTGCTTCCGTTGCGTCCTGCGCAGTGGAGTTCGTATCAGGCTTCGCGTACGTACCCGGTCGGTTTGCGGCCGTTCTGCGCTTGCTGTGCCCGTTCGGCCATCATTCTCGCGAATTTTTCGAGACGGGATGTGGCGAATGCCTGGTCGTCGGCGTCAGTGCCCGTGATGGTCATGAGGACCGTGCCGACACGCAGCACCGTATAGACGCCACCTGGACCGTTGGTGCTGGCGCGCCAGGCGAAGGCCTTCCGCTCGTCGCCGATTGTCGGCAGAGGGACAGTGAGGTCCTCGCGCTCCTTGCCATTTGAGCCGGCGTCGACTTTATGGAAGAACTTGCTCGCGTTGTCCGCGTTCGTGAATCCCGTAACGCTGAAGGTGATTCCCGAGTCTACGTCTGGGCCTCCCATCAAATAACCGATGTTTTCGGAGGAGATCAGACCGGTACCCCGTGCGTCCGGATTGGTGTTGGGTTCCTCGTTCCGTGTCCAATTCGCTGGCACGCTGCCTGTGCTGGGAAGTATTTCCCGCAGCCGGTCAGGGCTGAGAACCGTCACCGCGTTTTCCTCGAGCGAGTCGCCGTCCGCGGCCCATCGCGTCGCGCCGTAGATGCCCAGGGCCGCCAGACTGGCAAGGATCAAGGCGACGGCAAGCAGCGACAGACGGGCACTGCGTGTGTCGTTGATCGTCACGGGTCCTAGGGCAATGGTGGAGCGGCCCTTCACCGTTGAACCGTGGATCACGATGTTGCCCGTGGTCTGACGTGGCGGCTCGGCAGGCTGGGGGCCCGCCAGAGCCGCGCCGATCCGCTGGCCGAACTCCGGATCGGAGGCCAGCTCAGTCCGGAGCAGCTCACGGAGTGAGGCCACCGCATCCGGGTCCCCAGGCCTTTCATCGACGGCCTGCACCACCGACCGGCCCCGCTCCTCTGCCCCGAAACGCTCGCGCACGATATCCGAAACGGCCTGCCCCACGCCCGCGCCCACCGCGGTTGCTGCGCCTGAGGCCACCTGCGTGAAAATCTCCACCACCGTCTCAACCATCAGCCCGCTCCCAGAGTGTGAGAACAAAGCGCCATTGTCACAAGCGGACCACCCCCCTCGGGGTAGGAATAGCTCACTCCGTACCGCACTTCAGGATGGCTGGGGCAGGCGGCGGAGGCAGATGATGCTGCAGGCGAGTTCGAGCAGGCTCTGGTGGAGGCCGGCCCGGCGTTCGTAGCGGATGCGGAGACGGTGATTGGTCCGGAAAGGGCGGTGCGGGCCGCCCGTGCCCCGGCGGGTGACCGGGTACCGCCGCCCGGGGGCCACGGTCGGCGGTACCCGAGCGCGTCACCCCCGCCGACGGGCCGGCGGTGGTTGACTGGCGGTCATGCCGCTCGATTCCTACGGCGTGCTGTCAGGGACGCTGCACAGCCACTTCCGCGACCAGCCCGACACCCAGGGGCACTGGTTCCACGTCAACCTGGAGGTCGACGTGCCCGCCGGGCGCTACCGCTGTGCCGTCGACGTGGACAGCAAGGAGTCGGCCACCGGCGTCCAGTGGAAGACCTTCACCCTGTCCGCCTCGCAGCTCGACCCGCTGCCCGCCCTGGCCGCCGGCTACCACGACCTGTCGATGTCGTCCGGCTCGGGCGCCGTCGACTACCTGCGCCACCCGGCCCTCGTGGACCGCCCCGGCTGCCTCTTCTTCCGCCGCCCGCCCGCGTGGATCCAGCACCTGCTGGACCGGCTGCACCCGCCCCGCCCGTGGATCTCCGGCTCCAACCTGGAGGCCGCGGGGGCGCTTGAGCCGATCCTCGTTCCCGGCCGGCCGATCCTGATCCTCGGCGAGCCCTTCGACCACGGCGGCCTGGGCATGCACAACATCCACCAGAACCAGGGCGACCCCTACGGCAGCCAATGGTGGCCCGACAACGGCACCTGGCAGGACGGGGCCACCTTCACCCGCCGCCCCGACGGCCTCTACGACGCCTTCCTCAACAAGTTCACCAGCCAGGCGGACCACACCGGCCCGGACGGCCATCCCCTCTAGCCAGACCCTGGCAACGGCCCGCGGGGACGGGCGACGGCCCGCGGGGACGGCCGCCCGGTGGCACCGGACGCGGTCCTCAGTTGGCGGCGTAGACGCGCACCGCGAACTCCGCGATGTCCGCGTCGGAGAGGTTCTTCGCGAGATTGGCCTCGGTGATCATGCCCACGAGCCGGTGGCCCCCGGCCGTGTCGATGACGGGCAGCCGCTTGATCTGGTGGACCTCCATGGTGTCCAGGGCCTCCTGGGCGGTGGTCTCGCCGTCCACCCAGTGCAGGACCCCGCCCAGCTCACCGGCAAGGACCCCGGCCGGCTCCCTGCCCTCGGCGCAGCACTTCACGACGATGTCGCGGTCGGTGATCATCCCCTGGAGGCGTCCGTCGTTCCCGCAGATGGGCAGGGCGCCGACGTTCAGGTCGCGCATCATGCGCGACGCATCCAGCAGGGACTGGTCCTCCCGTACGCACTGCACGTCCCCGGTCATGATGTCCCGGGCCCGCAGGTTCTTGGTCATGGTTCCTCCTCTGGGTCGGTGACTGCGTGCCTTCCTCCCGTTGCCCCTCCTCTATGAGCACAGCACGGATGGGCCGCCGGGGCGCGCCGGGGCGGGACGACGATCCCCGGCCCCCTTTTATTGACTGTTCGTTCCAGAATCTTCTAAGATCTTGGGCATGGCCAGGACCAGGGAATTCGATCCGGACGCCGTGCTGCAGTCGGCCCTCGAGCTGTTCTGGCGGCGAGGTTACGAGGCGACGTCGGTGACCGACCTCGTCGAGTGCCTCGGCATCGGCCGCGCGAGCATCTACGCGACCTTCGGCAGCAAGCACGAGCTCTACCTGAAGGCGCTCGACCGCTACGCCGAATCCCGTGACCTGCTGCTCCTCGCGGAGCTGTCGCGGCCGGGGCCCGCACTGCCCGCGGTCAGGGCGGTGGTGCGCCGCTTCGCCGCCGAGGCCGGTGCGCCTGAGGGGCGGCTGAACGGCTGCCTCGTCACCAACACCGCCGCCGAGCTGGCCTCGCACGACACGGCCGCGGCCCGCCGGGTCGAGGCGGGCTGGGACCGCCTGGAAACCCTGCTCCACTCCGCCCTCGTACGGGCCCAGGGGCAGGGCGAGCTGGCCCCGGACCGAGACCCCCGTGCGCTGGCCCGCATGCTGCTGGTGCTGCTGCAGGGCGTACGGATCGTGGGCAAGGCCTGCGGAGACCCCGCCAGGGTGCGGGACGCCGCCGAGCAGGCCCTGACCCTGCTGGACTGAAGACCCTGCGGAAGGGGAGCCTTCGGGCTCCCCTTCCACAGGACCGAATTCTGAACCGATCGGTCAAATATGGGGCGGGTGCCCCCCCTCGAAGGAGTCATCGACATGCAGCACCGCTTCACCGGCAAGACCGTTCTGGTGACCGGCGCGGGCTCCGGCCTCGGCCGGGCGATCGCCCTCGCCTTCGCCGCCGAGGGTGCCTCCGTGGTCGCCGCGGGACGCACCGCGGCCCCGCTGGAGGAGACGGTCGCCCTCATCGGGGCGGCCGGCGGCGCCGCGGCCGCCGTCACCGCGGACGTCACCGACTCCGACAGCCTGCGCGACCTCGTCCACGCGAGCGTCACCCGCTTCGGCGGCCTGGACATCGCCGTCAACAACGCGGGGATACTGCGCGGCGCGGGCCCCGTCGCCGACGTGGACGAGGAGGACTGGGACGCGGTGCTGCGCACCAACGTCACCGGCGTCTGGCTGGCGATGAAGCACGAGATCGCGCACATGAGGGAGAACGGCGGCGGCGCCATCGTCAACATCTCCTCCAACCTCGGCGCCCACCTGCGCATCCCCGGTGCCGCCGCGTACATCACCTCGAAGGCCGCCGTTTCCGCCCTCACCCGCGCCGCAGCCCTCGACCACGTCCAGGAGGGCGTCCGCATCAACGCCGTCAGCCCGGGTGCCGCCGTCGCGCCCATGTCACTGCTGCCGGGCGAGACGGAGGCCGGGCGCACCGAGCGGATGAAGACGCAGACCCCGCTCGGGCGGGCCGCGGAGGCCGAGGAGGTGGCCGCGGCCGTCCTCTACCTCGCCTCGCCCGCCGCCGGTGCGGTCGTCGGGTCCGACCTCGTCGTGGACAGCGGCTCCTCGGCCTGAGGCCCCGGGCCCTTGCCGGATCAGCGCTTGCCGGATCAGCCCCGGGCCGGCGCCGCGGGGACCGGCAGCGGATTCCCCTCGCAGGCGGCGTCCGCCGCCGGCATCCGGCCGTCGGCCAGGAAACCCTCCACGTACCCGTCGACGCAGGCGTTGCCCGCCTGGTACACGCCGTGGTCGCCGCCGTGCACGGTGATCATGCGCGAGCCCGCCAGCCGCTGGTGGGCCCGTACCGCACCCTCGTAGTGGGTCGCCGGGTCGTGCGTCGAGCCCAGCATCAGGATGGGCGGCAGCTCCCGGCCGTTCCCCGCGGGCCGGGGCGCGCGCGAGCGCGGCCACTGGGCGCAGACCGCCGCGTAGGACAGCTCCCGGGCCCCGATCATGGGGTGGGTGCGGGCGTCGGCCTCGCTGCGCGCCACCCAGTGGTCGAGGTCACGGTTCCACGGGGAGTCCTGGCAGACGACCGAGAAGAAGTCCGCCGCGAACGCCGCCCCCAGCGGATGCCTGAGCTTCGCGGCGAGGGCCTGCCGGGCGGCGGGCGGCGCGGCGTCCGGGTTCTGGAGCAGGCCGAGCACGGCCGCGAGGTCGGGGAAGCGGCTGCCACTGTAGATGAGCGACGTCGTGGCCGCGTCGAGGCGGTCGGGGGTGACCCGCGTCCCCTCCAGGTCCAGCGGGCGGTCGCGGAGCGCGGCGCGCAGACGCTCGTAGCCGGCCTTGGCCTCCTGCGGGGTCCTCCCCAGGTGGTAGACGTCGTCGTGGAGGGCCAGCCACGGCAGGAAGTCCTCCTCGAAGCGCCTCTGGAAGCTCAGCGGCTGCCCCGTCATGAACTCCTCCCAGCCGCCGGTGGCGTCGATGGCACTGTCGAGGACCATGCGCTCGACCCGGCGCGGGAACGTCCGCGCGTACTGCGCGCCGAGGAAGGTGGCGTACGAGGGGCCGTAGTAGGAGATCCGCTCGGTGCCCAGCAGCGCGCGGTACAGGTCCATGTCGCGCACGGCCTGATCGGTGGTGATGAAGGGCAGCAGACCGCCCGAGTTCTTCCGGCAGTCCTCGACGAACCGCCGCGCCCGCTCCAGCGTGCCGTTCACCGCCTCCGGCGAGCGGTCGCGCAGGTCGCCGCCGCCGAACATGGTGTCGACGGTGTCCTGGTCCGAGCAGACCACGTTCGTACTGGCCCCGACCCCGCGCTGGTCGAAGCCGACGATGTCGTACGCGGCCGCCAGCTTCGGGGCGTACGAGGCCAGCCCCTCGGGCCGGCCCAGCCCCGAGGCGCCGGGACCGCCCGCGGCCATCATCAGCACACCGCGCCGGGCGGCGGGATCGGCGGCCCGGTGACGGGACACCGCGACCGTGAGGTCCGCTCCGGCGCCGGGGTGGTACCAGTCGCGCGGCACCGTCATGGAGGCGCATTCGAGCGAACCGGACGGACAGGGCCGCCAGTCGAGCCGCTGGTGGGCGTACCGCCCGGGAACGGCGGGCGCGCCGGACGACGGAGCGGCGGCTGCGGGTGAGGCGGGCAGGGCCGCGAGGGCGAGCAGCCCGCACGCGGCGGTTGCGGCCCAGCGCACGGGCTTGCGGAAGAGGTGCACGGTCGGGTTCCCCCCGGTGGAGTGGATCGGTCACCCCACCCTCCTCGAACCGGGGTTCCCGCGGCGATCCCCCTGGCATCCGTCCCGGGGGTGGTGCTGGTGCCACCCCCCGGGGACGTGCCGGTCAGGCCGGGCGGCGGCGCAGGTGCGCGGTGAGGTGGTGCTGCAGGGGCCGGCCCACGGCCGCCATGTCGTGAACGACCGTCATCCGGTCGCCGTCGAGCGTGTAGTGACGGCGGGTGGCGGTGACCTCCTTGGCCAGCGGGGTCAGCGCCACGTCCTTGGTCCCGATCTCCACCTCGGTCCCGGACACCCGGCCGACGTAGGTCTCGACGATGCCGGTCGGGTGCGCGAGCACCACCTCCAGGGAGGCGTCGGGGGTCACCCGCCACCACCCGGCCTCCCGCCCCGCCGGCCGCACCGGCGCCCCGGACCCGTCGATCAGCCAGGCCCGCGCCTCGTAGCGCAGGAACGGGCGGCCGTCGTGGCTGAAGGTGAGCTCCTGCTCGTACCGGAAGTCCTGCTCCAGCGTCGGGTACTCGCCCTCCCCGCGCCCGTGCCAGCGCCCGATCAACGGCAGCACGGGCCGCAGCAGCGGGTGCGGTTCGGGGCCCTGGCCGAGGACGTGCGTGTCGGGGTACGGATTGTCCTGGACCGAGTCGAACATGTTCACCTTGCCTGTCTGTGGATTCCCCCGTCGCGCGCAGCCTAGTACTCCAGCAGCTCTGCTGAACCCGACGAACGCCTCCCCGCGCAGGTGCTGCACTGGTCGAACCGGCGCGGGCACCACCGGGCCACCGCCCGTCGCAGCCACTACCGACGACGACTCGACAGTCCTTCAACCGGATGGATCGCGAAGTCACACCGGAGTACTAGCCGGACGCGGCCGCCGTCCCGGGAGCCGTCGGGGTCGCGGACCCGCGGTGCCGCCGGGAGAGCAGCAGCAGGGTCACGGGGACGATGCCGAGCGGGAATCCGGACGGTTCGAGGACCAGGGAGCAGAGCAGGACCCAGGCCGCCAGCGTCCACGCCAGGTACCCGGGGAGTTCCTGGCCGGTGCGCGCCATCCGCGAGACGAGGAGCCCCAGCAGGATCAGCGGCACGGCGAAGCTACCGGGCAGGGACCAGAACCCGCTCAGCGAAACGGCGTTGGCGGGGTCGTCTATCGCGGTCCTGCCGTGCAGGATCCCGCCGGCCCAGCCGCCCCAGTGAGGCCGGGTCTTGAGCGCGAAGTACACGAGGTGCGCGACACCGATGACGACGGTGCTGCGCCCCGCCCAGACGGTCAGGGCGCGGGCGCGGGCGCGGGCGCGGGCGGCGCCGCCGGAGGATCTGTTTACGGTACTAAGAGTTCCGATACTCATAGTTCCGTATGATGGGCGCATGGAGCCTTCGAAGCAACCCCCCGGCCGGCCCCGGGACGGCCGGGTGGACGCCGCCATCCGCGAAGCGGTGCGCGGGCTGGTACGGGAGAGCGGCTACGCGGCACTGACCATGGACGCCGTGGCCGCCCGGGCACACGTGGGGAAGGCCGCCATCTACCGCCGCCACGCCTCACGCGGAGAACTGGTCTTCGCCGCACTCGTCCACGGGCGGGAACCACAGCCGCTCCCGGACGCGGGATCGCTGCACGGGGACCTCACCGCGCTCGCCCGCCTGATCCTGGGGATCTTCTCCGACCCCGTAGTCGAGGCCGCCACCCCCGGTCTGCTCGCGGACCTCAAACAGCACCCCGACACCGCCGCGCGCTTCCAGGACACCTTCATCGCCGGGGAGCGGGCCGCGGTGACGGACCTGCTCGACCGGGCCTTCGCCCGCGGCGAGCTGGCCGAGCGGGCCGACCCGGCGCTGGTCCACGCCGCGCTCCTCGGCACCGCCTTCGCCTGGGTGTTCCTCCTGGGCCGGGCCCCCACCCCGTCCCTCGCCCCGGCCATCGCCGCCCTGGCCGTCGCGGCCGCGACGGACGGCCCCCCGCCGGTGCCCGCCCCCGGACGGGACGGGCTTCAAGGCGGGCCGACGGCTCAGGCCACGAACTCCTCGTCCCCGTAACGGACTTCCGCACGGCTCCAGTCGACCCCGAGGGCTGCCGTGAACCTGCGCGCCAGCGGCAGGTCGGACACCGGGGCGATGAGGATCAACTCCCCGCCCAGGGTGACCGAGCCGCCGCCGAGCCGGTCGCGGGCCTCGGGGTCCGCGACCAGCGCCTCACGCAGCAGGGTGGGGCTGACCCCGGGGGCCCGTACCTCCACCGCGTCGGTCTCCGGCGCGGTGCGCGGCAGGCAGCGGAACGTCAGCACCGACTCCTGGTCGTACTGCTTGCGGATGACGTCGGCGATGTGGTGCAGACCGTCCCGCCCCACGCGCTCGACGTCGAACTCCCGCGACCGCTCGTACGTGGTCTGCTTCTGCTCGCCGGACCAGAACACCCCGTCCAGCAGGGTCGAACCGGCCGTCCGCGCGCCGTGCGCGCGGACGATGTCCCGCACCTCGCGGTCGAAGCGCGTCAGACGCGTCCGCAGCCGGGGGTCGGCCGGATCCGTGATGACCGCCGTGTTGTCCGTGGCGAAGACCTCCGCGGTCGGACAGCCGGAGCCCCCGGACACCGGAGCGGCCTGCGCGGTCCCCGCACCGGTCGAACCCAGTGCCAGGACCCCGATCGCCACCAGCACCCGTAACCGCTTCATGTCTCGACTCCCCGCTCGTGAACGCGAAACGCGGCTCCCGGAGCCGCGGCGCGCCCCATCCTAGGAGCGCCCCGAACACCCGGGTGGCGGCGGCGACCCGAATGGCGGATGGCGGACGGTGGCGTCTGCCGCTCCGCGCGTCGGCCCGCCGGGACGCCGTGGAACGGGGTCGCCCGGAGGGCGTTCACCGTCGGCGGGGTGTCACCGGGACGGGGCCGCAGGGTTCTGGCCCGACAGGCCCTCGATCACCTCGGCGCCGGGCAGCCGGGCGAAGAGGCCGCCCGGCGCGATGAGTTTGCCGCGGCGGCGCCCGCTGCCCACCAGGCAGTACGGCATGTCCGCGATGGCGGGGTCCACCAGCAGGGGCCAGTCGGACGGGAGGCCCAGCGGGGTGATGCCCCCGTACTCCATCCCGGTCAGCTCCACGGCCGTGTCCATCGGCGCGAAGGACACCTTCCGGGCCCCCAGGTGCCGCCGGACCACCCCGTTGACGTCGGCACGGGACGCCGAGGGCACCAGGCAGGCGGCGAGCGCGGTCCCGCCCCCGCGCCGCGCGGCCACCACCACGCAGTTCGCCGACCGGGCCAGCAGGTCGCGCCCGTAGTGCTCCACGAAGGCGGCCGTGTCGGCGACCGCCGGATCGGTGTCGACGTAGACGATCCGCTCGACGGGCAGGTCTGCCGCGAGGGCGCGGAGCGCCGCCGCCACGGGCGGGACGAGTTCCTCCAGGCAGTCGGGGGCGGGCCGGGCGAGGTCGAAGGAGCCGATGGGAGCGCGCATGCCCGCACGGTAACAGCGCCCGCGCCCCTCACTCCGCGACGGCCTCGATGACCGGGGCCGGCGCGGGCGCGCGTCGGCAGGATCCGGTGCAGCCGGAACCCGGCCGCCGCGAGCATCGACCCGAACGCGGCGGACGGAGCCGAGGATGCGCAGGGCGTCGTCGTCGCTCCAGTCGTGCAGGACGTGCTTGAGGACGTATGAGCATGATCGAGTGCTGCGAGTCCGGCACGTCGGTGCGCAGCGGGCGCCCGCCGTCAAGTCGGCTCCGGGGCAGGAGGCTTCAGGAGGCGAGGGCGCCCTCCACGGGCGGGGCGGCGGTGTCCGGGGACCGGAGGGAACCGAGGCGTACGAGGCGCTCGCGGCTCTCCTCGTCCAGCGGGACGTACGTCACCAGCCGCGGTCCGGCCGCCGGACCCAGCCAGAGGTTGGTGTGCTCCAGGTGCAGCAGGCCCACCTGGGCGTTGAAGATGTACTTCGCCTTCCCGCCCGGCCCGACCACCTCGTGCCGCGCCCAGATCTCCCGGAACTCGGCCGAGGCCGCCTCCAGCCTGGCCAGCAGCGCCTTCCACGTCGGCTCGGCCAGGTGTTCCGCCATCGAGGCCCGGAACTTGGCCGCCATCGTCCGGTTCACCTCGGGCAGGTCGACGACGGCCGCCCGCCAGTCCGGGTTCGTGAAGGCGAGCCACATGCAGTTGCGTTCCTCCGGCCGCAGCCCGTCCAGATCGCACAGCAGCCGCCCGTACGTGGTGTTGTACGCGAGGATGTCGTACCGGCTGTTCTGGACGCAGGCCGGGATCGGATCCAGCTGGTCGAGCATCGCGCGCAGCGCCGGGGTCACACTGGTGCAGGGCGTGTGCGACGCCGGATCGGTGCTGTCGGCCAGCGCGAACAGGTGCGCCCGCTCGCTGGGGTCCAGCAGCAGGGCGCGCGCCAGGGCGTCCAGCACCTGCGGCGACACCTGGATCGCGCGGGCCTGCTCCAGCCAGGTGTACCAGGTGACGCCCACCGCGGAGAGCTGGGCCACCTCCTCGCGGCGTAGCCCCGGGGTGCGCCGCCGGCGGCCGCGCACCAGCCCGACCTGCTCGGGCGTGATCCGCTCGCGGCGGCTGCGCAGGAAATCGGCCAGCTCGTGCCGGCGTACGTCGCTCTCGGGGGCCACAGTGGTCATGACTCCAGGGTGCCGCAGCCGGCATCCGGGTGCCAGGTAGTGCCAATACCAGGATAAGGAAACTCTGGTACCAGACTGGGCGCTGGAGGATCGTCCTGGGTGTGAGCGAAACGACCGTACGTACGAACCATCCGTCCCCCTCCCGCCCCACGGACCCGGCCGCCGGGACGGGCGCGGCGCTGAACCCGCTGGGCCTGTTCACCGTACTGCTGGGCGCGGCCCTGCCCCTGATCGACTTCTTCATCGTCAACGTGGCGCTGCCCGCCATCGACAGCGACCTGGCCGCCGGCCCCGCGATGCTGGAACTGATCGTCGGCGGCTACGGCGTCGCCTACGCCGTCCTGCTGGTGCTCGGCGGCCGTCTCGGCGACACCGCCGGCCGGCGCAGGCTCTTCCTCATCGGCATGGCCGCCTTCGGCCTCACCTCGCTGGCCTGCGGCCTGGCCCCCACCGCCTGGACCCTCGTCGGCGCCCGGGTGGCCCAGGGAGCGGCCGCCGCGCTGATGCTGCCGCAGGTGCTCGCCACCATCCAGGCCACCACCCAAGGTCCGCGCCGGGCCCGCGCGATGAGCCTCTACGGGGCCACCGCCGGGCTGTCCATGGTCACCGGGCAGATCCTCGGCGGGGTGCTGGTCGCCGCGGACCTCGCCGGGTCCGGCTGGCGCTCGGTGTTCCTGGTGAACGTGCCCGTCGTCATCCTCGGTCTGGTGCTCGCGGTGCGGGCCGTACCCGAGACCCGCTCGGACCGTCCGGCCTCGGTCGACGTACCGGGAACGCTGCTGCTCGGCCTGTCGCTGGTGTCCCTGCTGCTGCCGCTGACCGAGGGCAGGGCGACCGGCTGGCCGCTGTGGACCTGGCTCTCGCTCGCCGTGTTCCCGTTCGCGGCCACGGCCTTCTACCTCACGGAGCGGCGCGCGGACCGGTCGGGCCGTACCCCGCTCGTGCCGCCGAGCCTGCTGCGGCTGGAGTCGCTGCGGCGCGGCCTGGTGCTGATGGTGCCCTTCTCGATGGGCTTCAGCGGCTTCATGTTCGTCGTGGCCGTCGCCCTGCAGCAGGGCCTGCGGATGGGGCCGGTGTCCGCCGGGCTGGCTCTGGTGCCGATGGCCGTGGCCTTCTTCGCCGCCTCCCTGGCCGGCCCGAAGCTGGTCGGCCGTTTCGGCAGCCGGGTCGTCACCGCGGGCGGGCTGCTCCAGGGCCTGGGCATCGGCCTGCTCCTGCTGACCGTCCGCGCCGACTGGCCGGACGTCGGCCTCGCAGCCCTTGCTCCCGCGGTCGCCGTGGCGGGCCTCGGCCAGGGCCTGCAACTGCCCGTGCTGATGCGGATGATGCTGTCGGACGTCCCGGCCGATCGGGCCGGAGTGGGCGGCGGGGTCATGGTCACCACCCAGCAGTCGGCGCTCGCCCTGGGCGTGGCGACCCTGGGCACCCTCTTCCTCGCCCTGGTGCCCGGAGCGGGGATGGGGACGGCCCTGACCGTGACCCTGCTCGTCCAGCTGGGCATGATCGCGCTCACCGTGCTCCTCAGCCTCCGCCTGCCGCGCGTGCTGCGCTGAGCGCGCCGCGCCGTCCGTCCCACGGAGCGCAGGTGCGAGGGCGTCGCACCTGGTCACGGAGCGTACGACGGCCGTAGCCGCAATCGGCTCCGTGTGCCACGGTGAATCCATGGAGGCCAACGAGAGCGCCCACACCCCCGCACACCGGCACGGCGACCACCACACCCACCACACCCACCACGGCCCCGGCCACGACCACGACCACGGGCACGACCACGACCACGGGCACGGCCGCGCCGACGGCCTCCGGCACCGGCTCGCCCACCTGCTCACCCCGCACGGCCACGAGGCCGCGGACAAGGTCGACGCGGCGATGGAGACCTCACGCGAGGGGATGCGCACCCTGTGGACCTCCCTCGCCGTCCTCGGCGTCACCACCGCCGTCCAGGCCGTGATCGTGGCCTTGTCCGGGTCGGTGGCGCTCCTCGGCGACACCGTGCACAACGCCGCCGACGCCCTGACCGCCGTCCCCCTGGGCATCGCCTTCGTCCTCGGCCGCCGGGCGGCGAACCGCCGTTACACCTACGGCTACGGCCGGGCCGAGGACCTGGCGGGCGTGCTGATCGTCCTCACCATCGCCGCCTCCGCCGCCTTCGCGGCCTGGGCGGCCGTCGACCGGCTGCTGCACCCCCGCGACGTCAGCCACCTGTGGGCCGTCGCCGCGGCGGCGCTAGCCGGGTTCGCCGGCAACGAATGGGTGGCCCGTCACCGCATCCGCACCGGCCGAAGGATCGGCTCCGCCGCGCTGGTCGCCGACGGGCTCCACGCCCGCACCGACGGTTTCACCTCGCTGGCAGTCCTCCTCGGCGCGGGCGGCTCCGCCCTCGGCATGCGCGGCGCCGACCCGGTGGTCGGCCTGCTGATCACCCTCGCGATCCTGCTGGTCCTGGGCGACTCGGCCCGCCAGGTCGGCCGGCGGCTGATGGACTCCGTCGACCCCGCCCTCGTCGACACCGCCGAGCGCGCGCTGCGCCGCGTCGAGGGGGTACTGGACGTCGGCCAGTTGCGCATGCGGTGGATCGGTCACGCCCTGCGCGCCGAGGCCGACATCGTGGTCGGCCCCGACCTCACCGTCGTCCAGGCCCACCGCCTCGCGGTCGCCGCGGAGCACGCCCTGATCCACGCGGTGCCGAGGCTGACGGCGGCGACGGTCCACACGGACCACGTCCATCCCGGCGGCCACGACCCCCACGCCGCCCTCGCCCATCACCCCGGCCGTGGCTGAGGCCTTGCGCCGCCCGGGGGAACCCCGGCCTTCCCCCGTGGCCCGAGGCCTCCCGGTGTTACCGTCGTGGCCATGTCCAAGACCGAAATAGACGCGCTGACCGCCGAGTTCTTCGCCGCCTTCGACAACCGGGACGGCGGGGGCGCCGACGTGGCCCGGCTCCGCCGGCTGATCCTGCCCGGCGGTGTGATCGTGCATGCCGGACCGGAGTTCACGGCGTACACCGTGGACGAGTTCATCGAGCCCCGCGAGCGCCTGCTGAAGGACGGCCGGCTGGTCGGGTTCAGCGAGTGGGAGGTCTCGGAACGGACCGAGATAGAGGGTGGCATCGCGTCACGCTTCGGCGAGTACCGCAAGTCCGGGACCCTGGACGGCGAGCCCTTCGAGGGCGGCGGCACCAAGACCATCCAGTTCGTCCGCACCCCGCAGGGCTGGCGGATCGCCGCCTTCTCCTGGTTCGACCGGCCCTGACCCCGCCGCCTCCCGGCGCCCTCAGCGGACCGGCGCGACCGCCTCCGCGCGCCGCACGAGCCCGGTGATCAGCGATGCGATCTCCGGCCACAGGGCGCGCGGCAGGTCGTGGCCCATCCCCTCGAAGGTCACGAACTCGGCGCCGGGGACGGCGTCGGCGGTGGCCCGCCCCCCGCTCACGTCGCACATCGGGTCGTCGGCGCCGTGGATGACCAGGGTGGGCACCGCCAGCGCGCGGAGCCGCTCCGTACGGTCCCCGGCCGCGATCGAAGCCACCGCCTGGCGGGCGACGCCGAGGGGGTCGTGGGACCGGTCGTAGGCGCGGGCCGCCCGGTCGCGCACGGCCGCCTCGTCGAACGGGAAACCGGGCGACCCGAGGACCCGTACGGTCCGCACCATCCGCTCGACGACCTCCTCGCGCGCCGTGGCGACCGGCGCCGCCAGGGCCCCCAGTGCCTCGGGCTTCGGCCGTCCGACGGAGAGGTCGCCCGTCGTGGACATCAGCGAGGTCAGCGACCGTACCCGGCCCGGGTGTTCGAGCGCCATCGTCTGGGCGATCGCGCCGCCCATGGACAGGCCGACGACGTGTGCGCCGTCGATCTCCAGCGCGTCGAGCAGGCCGACGTTGTCGGCCGCCATGTCGGAGAGGGTGTACGAGGCCGAGGACAGGTCCCCGGCGAGCGCCGCGCGGACGTCGGGGACGGGTGCGTCCGGGAAGTGGGAGGAAAGCCCGACGTCGCGGTTGTCGAACCGGATCACCTGCACCCCGCGCGAGGTGAGCTCGGCGCAGAACCCCTCGGGCCAGCCCAGCATCTGCAGGGCGATGCCCATGACCAGCAGGACCGCAGGATCGCGCGGATCACCGAAACGCTCGTAGGCGATCTCGATCTTCGAGGGGCCCACGCCGAACGCCTTCTGTTCCGTCATGGGCCCACCATAGAGCGGCGGGTGGCCACCCCGGCCGAAGACGGATCCCGACGTTTTCCGGCGCGTGTTCCGTGCCCGACGGGGCCGGCGGGATCCGCGCGATCGGCGGAAAACTGCGCGAGGCTGCTCGATTGTGCACCGTTCCGAGCATCTATTGACATGTACGCGGCGCTGCGCTGCACTGGGCACCCGTCTTCCGCGGCCCCACCCGGCTGGAGGCAGCCATGCGCCTGCTCGGATTCCTGGTCGCCACCGCCTGCGCGGTGTCCGTACTGACAGCGCCCGGCGCCGCGGCCCACGGGGCTCCCGCTCCCGTGGCCGTGGACACGCGTCCCGCGGCCGCCTCCGCTCCTGTGGCCGCCGTGGCGGCGACCCCGCAGACCGTTCCCGCGCTGCGGCAGTGGACCGCGTCAGCCGCCGACCCCTACGCCTTCACCGCCGCCTCCCGGATCGTCGTCGACCCCGCCGCGGCCGAACGGCTCTCCGGCGAGGCCGCCACCTTCGCCGAGGACCTCACGGCGCTGACCGGGCGCCAGGTCCCCGTGGTCACCGGCACTCCGGCCGCCGGGGACATCGGGATCGGCCTGGACGATCCCGCCCTGCCGCCGGAGGGCTACCGGATGACCGTCGGACCGGCCCTCACCCTCCGGGCCGCCACCGCCGCCGGCGCCTTCAACGGCACCCGTACCGTCCTGCAACTGCTCCACCGGTCCGCCGCCGTGCCGGCGGGCACCGCCGTCGACTGGCCGGACAAGTCCGAGCGCGGGCTCATGGTCGACCAGGGGCGCAAGTTCTTCACCGTCGAATGGCTGCGGCGGCACATCAAGGAACTGGCCTACCTCAAGCTCAACTACTTCCACTTCCACCTGTCGGACACCTTCGGCTTCCGCCTGGAGAGTTCCACCCACCCGGAGGTCGTCTCCGCCGACCACTACTCCAAGCAGGACATCGCCGACCTCGTCGCCCTGGGCCTCAGGTACCACGTCACCATCGTCCCGGAGATCGACACCCCGGGGCACATGAACGCCGTCCTCGCCGCCCACCCCGAACTCAGGCTCAAGAGCTCCTCCGGAGCCGCCAGCCCCGACTTCATCGACCTCTCGCTGCCCGGCTCGTACGCGCTGGTCAAGGACCTCGTCACCGAGTACCTGCCGCTGTTCCCGGCCCCGTACTGGCACATCGGCGCGGACGAATACGTCACCGACTACGGCAAGTACCCGCAGCTCCTCGCCTACGCCCGTGCCCACTACGGCGCCGGCGCCACCGCCAAGGACACCTACTACGGGTTCGTCAACTGGGCGGACGACCTGGTCCGGGCGGCCGGCAAGACCACCAGGATGTGGAACGACGGGATCAAGTCCGGCGACGGCACCCTCACCCCGCACCCCGGCATCCTCGTCGAGTACTGGTACACCTACGGCCTCACCCCGCAGCAGCTCGCCGCCGCCGGCCACACCGTCGCCAACGCCTCCTGGACGCCCACCTACTACGTCCTGGGCGGAGCCAAACCCGACACCAAGTGGATGTACGAGACCTGGACCGCGGACCGCTTCGAGGGCGGAGCCACCCTCTCCGACCCCACCCGGAACCCCGGCTCCCTGCTCCACGTCTGGTGCGACAACCCCACCGCCGAGACCGAGGACCAGATCGCGGCCGGGATCATGTACCCGCTGCGCGGACTGGCCCAGCAGACCTGGGGCTCCCCGAAGCCGGTGCCCACGTACGCCGCCTTCACCCCGATCGTGGCGGCCGTCGGCCACAACCCGGCCTGGCCCGGCACGGCCCAGCCCGGCAACCTCGCCCTGGGCCGCCCGACCACCGCCTCCAGCACCGAGACCCCGGACTTCCCGGCGGCGGCCGCCACCGACGGCGACCCCGGCACCCGCTGGTCCAGCGCCTACGCCGACCCCCAGTGGCTCCAGGTGGACCTCGCCGCCCCCCACGCCGTCGGCCGCGTCGTCCTGCGCTGGGAGGCGGCGTACGCGAAGTCCTTCCAGATCCAGCTCTCCGACGACACCACCACCTGGCGCACCATCCACTCCACCACCACCGGCACCGGGGGAGTCCAGGACCTCACCGGCCTGACCGGAACCGGCCGGTACATCCGCGTCCTCGGCACCCGGCGCGGCACCGCGTACGGCTACTCCCTCCACGAGTTCGAGGTCTACGACGACCCGTCGCCGGCCCCCCGCACCCTCACGGCCGCCGGCAAGGCCCTCGACGACCCGGCGGGCTCCACCGCCCCCGGCATCCGGCTGATCACCTGGACACCCCACGGCGGGCCCAACCAGCAGTGGCGGCTCACCCCCGGCGCCGACGGCACCCACACCCTGGTCAACGGGGCCTCCGGGCTCTGCGCGGACATCGAGGGCGGCTCGGCCCCGGCCGGCGCGGCCGTCGTCCAGGCCGTCTGCACCGGCGGCGACGGCCAGCGCTGGAGGATCGCCGCACTGCCGGGCGGCGGCTCCTCGGTGACGAACGCGAGGAGCGGGCTCCTGCTCACCACCGCCTCCGGCACGGACGGGGCCGCCGTCACCCAGCAGGCCGCCACCGGGTCGGCGTTCCAGAGCTGGCTGATCGCCTGACCCCGTGGCGCCCGGCGCCGCCGCCCCGTGGCGCCACCGTCCCGTACCGGTCAGCCGCGCCCGCCCCGGGCGAGGCGGTGCACGCGGTCGAGGAGGTCGTTCGGATGGAAGGGCTTCGCGAGGACCTCGTCCACTCCCGCCTTCAGCGCCTGGACGGTGCACTCCGGGTCGGCCGGGGGCAGTGCGAGGATCGGGACCCGCCCGTGTCCGGGATCCCGCCGGATCTCCTCGAACAGGGCCACCTCGTCGAGCCCCGGACCGGTGCGCTCACAGACCACCAGGCCCACCGGCCCCTCGCGCTCCAACAGGGCGAGCGTCTCCCGGCCGCTCCCGCCGTCGACGACCACGTAGCCGGCGGAGACGAGGAGCCGTTCGAGCAGCCCCCAGAGCCTGCGGTCCTTCACGATCAGGAGGATCTTGGCGGGGATGTCGCCGCTCATGCTGTTTCCTTCCGCCCCGGGCGGTGAGCCCTGGGCTGTGAGCCCCGAGCGGGCTCAGGGTCGGTTCGAATCGGGGTCGGGATGACGCGCGATGCCCGGCGGCCGGCCCCACGGACAAGATCGACTCACTACTCGGCGACCCCGCCGTTCCGCCCGGACGGCCGTGACACGGGCCGCCTTCGTGACGGCGCCGCTCCTCATCCTCGCCTACGGTGCCATCCGGCTCACCGACCCGGACCACGGCCCCGGCCCCGTCCGGACCACGGGGCACCCCGCGCCGACCGCCGCCGTGCCGTTGTCCGCGCCGGTCTCCGCTCGGCTGTGGGCGCCGGCCTCGACCTGGTGCCCCTCGCCGCAGCCCTCCACTGCGCCGCCCGCGCCCCGCCGGCCCGCCGGCCGGAGCCGGACGCGTGGGGGGCCCGGCTCAGAAGGTGACCACGTCGCGGATCAGCGGGCAGGTCATGCAGTGGCCGCCGCCCCGGCCGCGGCCGAGTTCCGCTCCCACGATCGGGAGGACCTCGACGCCCGCCTTCCGCAGCAGCTCGTTGGTCTGCGTGTTCCGGTCGTACGTGAACACGACGCCCGGTTCGAGCGCGACCGCGTTGTTGCCGCTGTCCCACTGCTGGCGCTCGGAGGCGTAGACGTCACCGCCGGTCTCGATCACCCGCAGTTCCGGCAGGCCGAGGCTCCGCGCCACCACCTCGACGAACGGGGTGTCGCCCTCGTCGGTGACCTCCACGCCCGGCGCCCGGTTTGAGGGCGGAGCGAGAAGCTGTGCACCGCTTCCACGATCTTCGGGTAGACGGTGACGATGTCGCGGTCGGCGAAGGTGAGGACCGTGTCCAGGTGCATCGCCGCCCGCAGCTTCGGCATCCCGGCGACGACCACGTGCTGCGCCGCACCCTGCTCGAACAGGGCCCGCGCCACCTGGGTGATCGCCTGCTGCGAGGTCCGCTCGCTCATCCCCATGGAAAATGTCCGATTCCGGATGTATGGGCCGGTACTGGAGGCAGTCCGCGCGTGGCGGCCCCCGCGCCGACCGCCTCCCGGGACGGGGGAGGGCCGGGACCCTACGTCCGCTCCAGCAGGGCGTCGCCCAGCTCGCTGGTCGCGTAGTGCACCTCGCGCCGGTAGCGGTGGCTCGTGACGAGACCGGCGTCCCGCAGCACCCCGAGGTGCTGGGAGACCGCGCCGAGGCTGAGCCCCGTCCGGGCCGCCAGCTGGGTCGTGGTGGCGGGCGAGCTCGTGCACGAGAGCAGCCGGGCCCGGCTGCGCCCCAGCAGACGGGCCAGCCCCTCGCCGGGGACACCGCGCCGCTCCCACAGGGTGCCCACGGCCCGCGCCGGGTAGACGAGGGCCGGAGGTGTCGGCCCCGGCCCGGTCAGCAGGTGGCAGCCGACCGCGAAGGCGCTCGGGGCCAGGGTGATCCCCCTGCCGTCCAGGTCGAGGACCGCCGGGCCCAGCTCCGGGGAGACCAGGCGGTCGCCCGTCCAGCGCAGCGCGGGATGGAGCCGGGAGAGCACCTCCTGGATGCCGTCCTCGGCCAACTGCCGGGTCCGGTAGGCGATGTCCGCCTCCAGGACCGCCCGGACGCGGGGCCAGTACGGCCGGACCGCCGCCTCCCACCAGGCGCGCAGGGCGTCCGCCGGGTCGGGCGGGGCCACCCCGGCCACCCCGGCCGGCGGGACCGCCAGCAGCGCGAGCTCCTCCTCGAACTCGGCCAGGGGGCAGCGCGGAGGGGGCGTCAGGAACTCCGGTACGTCCGCCGGCGGCCGCGCCCCGGGACCGTCCACGGCGGTCAGGACCCGCAAGGGGGCGGTCCGCACGGCCAGGGCCCGGTCCGTCCGCAGCGCCCGTACCGAGGTGAGCCACGGCAGGTGCAAGGCGTAGCGGCCCGGATCCGCCACGGCCCGGAAGCTGGTGACGGTCTCCCACAGCGGTGAGACCGCGAACCTGACGCCCGCGACGTCCCGCACCCCGAACCGCACCTCACCCATGCCCGCGCCCCCGTCCGGCGGTACCCCCGACCGCCACCACCTTTCGGCCCAGACTAAAACAATGGCCGCGCCGCCCCCGCGCCGGTGATCTTCGCATCCATGACGCACCCCCGCCCCGGCGCCGCCCCGCGCCCCCGCCGCACCGGTCCGGCCCCCGGCTCCGGCTTCCGCCCGCTGTGGATCGCCGACACCGTCAGCCAGTGCGGATCCGCCGTGACCCTGCTCGCACTGCCCCTCGTGGCCATCGGCACCCTCGACGCCACCCCGTTCGAGGTCGGACTGCTCGTCGTGGCCGAGTACCTCGCCTTCCTGATCGTCGGCCTGCCCGCCGGTGCCTGGGTGGACCGGCTGCCGCTGCGTCCCGTCATGGTCGCGGGCGACCTCGGCCGCGCCGCCCTGCTGCTGTCCGTCCCGGTCGCGGCGTGGTACGACGCGCTGACGCTGCCCCATCTGTACGCCGTCGCCTTCGGAATGTCGGTGTGCACGGTCTTCTTCGACGTGGCCGCCCAGAGCGCACTGCCGCGCCTGGTGGGCGGGGCCGCGCTGGTGCGGGCGAACGTCCGGCTCGAAGCGAGCCGCAACATCACCCAGGTCGGGGGCCCCGGCCTCGCCGGTGCGCTCGTCGGCGCCCTCACCGCACCCTTCGCCCTCGCCGCCGACGCCCTCAGCTACGGCGTCTCGGCACTGTTCCTCCGGCGCGTGCGCCCCCTCGGCCGGCGGGACGGGGAGCGGCCCGGCACGACACTGCGGGCCGAGATCGCGGAAGGACTCCGCTTCGTCTTCGGGAACCCGGCCCTGCGGGCACTGACCCTCGCCGCCGCCGTCTCCAACCTGTGCGGGACCATCGGGGCCTCCATGCTGCCGGTGCTGCTCGCCGGGGACCTCGGGCTCCCCCCGCTGCTCTGCGGCGCGGTGTTCACCGCCGAAGCCGCGGGCGGCCTGATCGGCAGTCTGCTCACCGGCCGGATCGCCGCCCGGTGGGGCCAGGGACGCGCGATGTGCGCGTCGGTGGTCGTCAGCGGACTGCTGTGGGTGCTCGCACTGCCCTTCTACCGGGCCGACTGGCGGTTCGCCGTGGCCGTGGCCCTCCAGGGGCTGGGCTGGACCGCCTTCATGACCTTCAAGGTGACCTCGGTCGCCTACCGGCAGCGGCTGTGCCCCGAACCGCTCCTGGGCCGGATGACCGCGACCTTCCGCTTCGTGGTCTGGGGGTCCATGCCGGTCGGCGCGCTCGTCGGAGGGCTGCTGGGCCAGCAGTTCGGAGCCCGGGCCGCCCTGTGGACCGGGGCACTGGGCGAACTCCTGGCCGTACTTCCCCTCCTCCTCTCGCCGCTGCGCACCGCCCGCGAACTGCCGTCCGGCGCGCAGCGGTCCGACCCCGTGCCCGCCACGAGCCCCTGACCCCGCCCCTACAGCGGCAACAGCCTCGCGGTCTTCCCCGAGGCCCAAGGCCTCACCGGGGCGCGGATGCTGAGCATCACCAGGGAACTGCGCCACTTCGAATCGGTCTTCCTGACGCGGGACCCGGCGCGCCCGCGCACCCATCGGGCCCGGGTCTTCGACCTGGCGGGGGAACTCGACTTCGCGGGGCACCCCGTGCTCGGCGCCGCGGGCGTGCTGCACGACCTGCACGCCCCCGCCCCCGCGGACGGCGCTCCCGCGGACCGCGTCACGTGGACCCTGCGGCTGCGCTCCCGCGGGGTGGAGGCCATCACCCGCCGCATCGGACCGCGCCGCTACGAGGGCGTCCTGGACCAGGGCCCCGCCAGGTTCACCCGCCGCCCGCACGGCCCGGACCGGGCCCACCGGGCCGCCATCGCCTCCTGCTTCTCCCTCGACGCCGACGACCTCGACCCGATGCTGCGGCCGGAGACGGTGTCCACCGGACTGCGGTATCTGGTCGTCCCCGTACGGGGTGACGCGCTGGCCCGGGCCCGCGTCGCCACCCCGCTCGACGCCCCCTGGCCCGCCTGGGGGCCGCGTACGCGTACCGGCACGGACGTCCGCACGGTGTGAAGGTCGGCGGCGGCGTCGTCATCGTCGGCGAGGGACGGCTCGCAGAACTCCCCTGACCCCGCGCCGGCACACGTCGGTGTGAACCGGGCCCGAACCCGGCGGGTCTGCGGGCCTGCTCACGGACCATCACCCACGATGACGCGATGAAGAGGTTCCCGCGCCTCGCCGCCGTCGCGGTCCTGGCCGCAGTCAGTCTCGCCGCCGTCCCGGCCCGGCCGGCGGCGGCCCGCCCGGAGGCCGCCCGCCCACAAGCGCCCGGGGCGGGGGCGACCCGCCCCGAGCATCCGGCACCCGGCGTGACCTACCGGGAGTTCACCGTCCCCACCTCGCACGGCAGCGCCCGCCTCCATCTCGTCGAAGTCGACCTGCGTACGCCCGGAGTACGGGCCGACCTGCTGTACCCCGGATCCGTCAGCGGCCGGGCCCCGGTGTCGCAGATGGCCCGGCGGCAGGGAGCCGTGGCCGCGGTGAACGGTGACTTCTTCCACATGGTGGAGAGCCAGCACCCCGGGATCGCCGCCACCGGCTCCCCGTCCGGCCCGGAGGTGAAGGACGGCCGCGCGCTCAAGGCCGCCGTACCCGAAGGGCAGCGCTTCGGGTGGAAGCCCCCGGCGGGTGACAGCGCCCGAGACGTGGTCGGCGTGGGCACCGACGGCAAGGCGCGCAGCGGCCGGCTGAAGCTGGTCGGCCGCGTGGAGACCCCGGCGGGACGGATCGCCCTGGGCGGGTACAACCAGTACGCCCTGCCCGTCGGTTCCGTCGGCCTGTTCACCTCGCACTGGGGCTCCGCTTCCCGGGCGCGGGCGGTGTGCGGCACCGACAGGAGTCGCGCGGCGCCCTGCTCGGAAGAGGTCTACGAGGTCACCGTCCGCCGGGGCGAGGTGGTCTCCGGTTCCGACACCCCCGGCAGCGGGCCCGTCGGCGCCGATACCCAGATCCTGTTGGGCCGGGAGGCGGGCGCGGAGGCGCTCCGCGCCCTGGTCCCGGGCACGCGCGTCCGGATCGCGTACGACCTGGACTCCGGTCCGGGAGCCCCCTTCCGCTTCGCGCTGGGCGCCCACGCCGTGCTCCGCGGCCACCGGCCGCTGCCGGGTCTGGACGCGCGGACCGCGGAGCCCCGTTCGGCGGTGGGCGTCGGCGAGGGCGGCGACGCGCTGTTCCTGCTGGTCACCGACGGCCGGGAGGGCACCTCCACCGGCCTGACCGTGCGTGAACTGGCCGACGTGCTGCGCTCGCTCGGCTGCGTCGAGGGCCTCTACATGGACGGCGGTGCCTCCTCCACCCTCGCCGTCCGCGACCCCGCGACCGGGACGGTCGCCGTCCGCAACCACCTCCAGCAGGGCCAGGAACGGCGCGTGCCGAACGGCATCGCGATCACCGCCGGGAAGTGAACGCCCAGGGCCGGGAGACCCGGTGGGGCGGGGGAGGCGGGCCGGTGCGAGACTGGGCGGCCGGAACGGCGGAGAGAGGACGGGCGGGAACGTGCGACGGGGGCGAGGACGCTGGGTACCTGCGGTACTGGTCATGGTGGCGGCGACGGCCTGCGGCACTCCTCTCCAGGACCTGGGGCCGTTGCCCCCGCGTTACTCGGGCCCGCCGCTGGCCACGGACGAGGCGGTGGCCGATCTGACGGCGGCGATGGCCGAGGAGGGGGTGACGGTGCGTCGGATGCCGCAGACCATGAGCCCGATCGAGTGCCACGAGATCCTGGGCGCCGAGTACCCCTCGGCGACGGCGGACGCGGCGCTGCGGGCCGGGTTCGCCCGCGCCCGCTCCGGCCACGGCTGGAAGGACTCCCGGAGCCCCGCGGAGGGGATGCTCAGCCTCCACAAGGCCAACTGGACCGCGACCACCTCGCTCACCGGCTCCGCCGCGGCGGAGTTCCCCACCGCGCAGATCGTCATCACCCTGCTCTGTGACGGCGCCCACTCGAAGCCCCAGGCCCCCGCGACCCCTTCGGCGGAGCCCCCGGCCGCCCGCTGAGACCCGCCCTCCGCGCCCCGGCGGGAACCCGGGTCAGCGGGAGCCGTCGAGGCCCGTCGGTCCGGCCCCGCGCGGGCGCAGGCCGTCGAAGGCGAGGTCGAGGAAGCGGTGCCAGTCCCCGCTCCCCGTCCGGATGATCCCGGACAGCCCGCCGACGATCATGTACACATCGGCGACGGTGAGGTCGTCCCGGAGGGTGCCGGCGGTCCGCCCCTGCTCGATCAGGGCCGTGACGGCGTCCTCCAGGTGCCGCAGCGTCTCCCCTCCGGGTGCCGAGGAGCCCGCGGCGGCCGCGACGGAGGCCGTCAGACCCCGGCCCTCGGCGAGGATCCCCCCGACGTGGCGCAGGTACCGGGCCAGCCCCCGGCCCTCCTCCGGGTCGCGCAGGCAGTCGGTCAGGGCGAGCCGGAGGATCTCGGCGAACCGCTGTTCCGCCGCCGCCTCCACGAGGGCCTGCTTGGAGGGGAAGTGCCGGTACAGGGTGCCGATGCCGACCCCGGCGGCCCGGGCCACCTCCGGCATCTGGACCTCCTCGCCGTGCGCCTCGAACAGGGCGCGGGCGGCGGCCAGCACCAGGGCGCGGTTGCGCTCCGCGTCGGCGCGCGGCCTGCGGCCGCCGCTCGGTGTCGGGGGCGTTGACAAGCCGACCACTCCTCCACGTACATTGGACCCATCAGTAACCGGAATCGGATTCCGGTTCACATTGTGCCATGCGAGGAGGGTCCGCGTCATGCACGCAGAAGACACGCCGGAGCAGCTCACGTCCGGACGAGGGGCATCGGGGGCAGACCGTTTCGTCCTGCTGGGGCCCGGAGTCGCCCGGCCGGGCCGCGTACCGCTGCCCCCGGCCTTCGCCGTCAAGGCCACGACGGCCGACACCGAGGGGAGGCTGTCGCTGCTGGAGGTGACCCTCGCCAAGGACATCCCGCGGCACACCCACCACCGGGCCGACGAGTGCGTCTACGTACTGGAGGGAACCCTCGACATCGAGTTCGACGACCGGACCCACTCGGCGCCGCGGGGCACCTTCGTCCTGCTGCCCCGGGGCGTCCCGCACGCCCTGCGCCGCGCCTCCGACCCGCCCCCGCGCGTGCTGCAGATCTCCTCGCCCGGCGGCTGGGAGTGCTACGTCGAGGACCTGGTCGAGGCGGGCCCAGCCGTACTCACCGACGGGGAACTGGATCCCGTGAAGATCAACCCCATCGCCGCCCGGCACCACATCCACTACGAGGCCCGGCCCTGAGCGCCGACGGGTCCCGCGGGGCCTACAGGTCCCCGTACCGCATCCGGCCCAGGGCCGTCATGGGCTGGTCGTGCGCGGCCACCGGCGCGGGCAGGGCCGTGGAGCCGGTCAGGTAGCGGTCCACCGCCGAGGCCGCCGACCGGCCCTCGGCGATGGCCCACACCACCAGAGACTGGCCCCGGCCCGCGTCCCCGGCGACGAACACCCCCGGGGCACGCCCGCCGGCGGCGAAGCCCGCGTCCCGGGCGAAGTTCCCGCGCTCGTCGAACTCCAGCCCCAGCTGCCCGCTCAGTCCGCCCGCCCGCTCGGGACCGGAGAATCCCAGCGCCAGCAGGACGAGCCCGGCCGGGATCACGCGCTCGGTGCCCGTCAGGGGCCGCCGCGCCTCGGACTCGACCGCGGTCAGGCGCAGCGCCCGTACCCGGCCGTCGGCGTCCCCGTCGAACCGCAGGGTGGCGCAGGAGAAGAGCCTGGGGTCGCTCCCGGCCTGCCCGCGGGCCTCCTCGTGGGCGTGGGAGATCCGGTAGACCCTCGGGTACACCGGCCACGGCTCGCCGTCGCGGCGCGAGGGTCCCGGTTCCGGGTTGATGTCGAGCTGGACCACCGAGAGCGCTCCCTGCCGCAGGGCCGTACCGAGACAGTCCGAGCCGGTGTCCCCACCGCCGACGATCACGACGTGGGCGCCGTCCGCTGTCACCGGGGACACCGCGCAGTCGCCCTCGCGCACCCGGTTGGCGCAGGTCAGGTAGTCCATCGCCTGGTGTATGCCGAGCAGCGCGCGCCCCGGGACCGGCAGCTCCCTGCGCTCCCCGGCACCGACCGCGACGACGAGGGCGTCGTAGCGCCCGCGCAGCTCGTCCGCCCGTTCGGCGCCGCCGACGTCCGCTCCGGTCACGAACGCGGTCCCCTCGGCCCGCATCTGTTCGATCCGGCGGTCGAGGTGGGCCTTTTCCATCTTGAACTCGGGGATGCCGTAGCGGAGCAGGCCTCCTATCCGGTCGGCCCGCTCGTGGACGACGACCCGGTGTCCGGCCCGGGTCAGCTGCTGCGCCGCGGCGAGTCCCGCCGGCCCCGAGCCGATCACGCCCACGGACTTCCCGCCGTGCCGCTCCGGCGGGCGGGGGGTCATGTAGCCGCGCCGCAGGCCCTCGTCGGCGATCGTCTGTTCGACGTTCTTGATGGTCACCGGATCGGCGTTGATCGCCAGGACGCAGGCGTCCTCGCAGGGCGCCGGGCAGAGCCGGCCGGTGAACTCCGGGAAGTTGTTCGTGGCGTGCAGCCGCTCGTACGCGGCGCTCCAGTCCGCGTGCGCAGCATAGGCGTTCCACTCGGGGATGAGGTTCCCCAGGGGGCAGCCGGTGTGGCAGAAGGGGATGCCGCAGTCCATGCAGCGGTCGGCCTGCTCGCGGACGAGCGGCAGCAGCGCCTGGCCCGCGTACACCTCGCGCCAGTCCCCGAGCCGCTCCTCGACGGGCCGCGCCGCGACGGCCTTGCGGGGGATCCTGAGGAAGCCGAACGGATCGGTCACGCGCCGCCTCCCTGGCCCACGTGCGAGCGGGTACGAGGCGCGGTACGGCGCGCATGACGCGCGCCGTATGCAACCTTTCGACCAGATTACGCCGTCCGGGCGATTCGGAACCCGGTCGGGACGGCAGCGGCGGTACACGCGGCTTTCGGGGTAGTTCACCAGGCCCGCCGCAGACAGGGCGGTCCCGAGGGTCGTGCGGCGGGCGCGGGCGGCCGCCGTGATGCCACCGCCGCGCCGGCGCTGTGGGGGCGATGCCGGGCGGGGGTCCGGATCGGGACCCCCGCCGGGGCCGGGCTCAGTAGCCCCAGCGCGGCTGGCTGCCGTCCTGCCGGCAGTGGATCATGCGGCCGTTCCCGGCGTGCGTGGAGCGTCCCACGTCCGCCTTGCGGCAGTACTGGCCCGCGTTGTAGCAGTTGCCCGCGTTGGAGACGATCTCGCAGTCGGCCTTCGCGGGCTCCTCCGGGGCCGTGGTCGGCGCCTTGGTCGTCGGCTTCGGCGCGGGCTGGGTGGCGGCCGGGGCCGGGGTGGGGGCGACGGGGGCCTTGGCGTCCGGGCCGGCGGTGGTGGCGGAGGGGCTCGGCAGGGCCGTCGCCGTCATCGACGGCGTCGGGGACGCGGTGGGGGAGGGGGCCGTCGTCGGGGACGCCGAGGCGGGGGCCGGCGGCCTCACGGCGGGACCGCTGCCCTCCGCGGGTCCACAGGCGACGGCGACGCCCGCCGCCAACAGGCCGACGAACGCGAGCCGGATCCGCCCCGCCCGCCGCCCTGCCCCGCGGCCGTTCGCCGTCGCCTTCGCTCTGTCCCGGTCGTCGTTCGCGCTGTACATCCGTGCCCCCACCCGAAGTTGATCGTCTGGATTTGGTTAAAGGAGCAACATCATAGGAACGGGCATCCGGTTCTGTGGGGTTCTCCACCCAATCGTGACCACCGGCGTCCTTCCCCTCCCGCTTCTCCCCTCCCGTGTAAGGGCGTTGCGGCGTGCGCGTCATCCAGCTCACCCCGCCGGGCTCACGCTGTTCGATCGCCATGCTCCAGGGCATGCCCGCCGCCCCCGGCACGAAGGCGATGGCTCCGGGCACGCTCCAGGGCCTGCAGCTCTGCGCCACGGACATAGAGGAGGCCCGGGCGGAGCTCGTGGCCCGGGGCGTGGACGTCTCCCCGGTCCGCCACATCGGCGCGACGGGCTGGGCGGACGGCAAGGGGGAGACCTGGAACTCCTTCATGTCGTTCGAGGACCCGGACGGCAACGGCTGGACGGTCCAGGAGCCGCCCTCGGAGCTGTCGCAGCGCTGAACCGCGTCCCGGGCCGCGCCCCCGTACCGGGGCGCCGCACCCTCCCGACCCCGCGACGGGCGCCGGCCCCCCCCGGGGCCCCCCCCGGGCCGGCCCCGGCCCCCCCCCCGTGGGCCCCCCCCCCC
>NZ_JBGWAB010000091.1:0-33386 GCF_041862025.1 Streptomyces sp. AB3(2024) | reverse complement strand
GCTGCCGCACCAGCTGCGCGAGTACGTCGACGAGAACACCATCGGCGTCGTCGCGATCCTCGGCGTCACCTACACCTGCACCTACGAGCCGGTCGCGGAGTTCGCGGCCGAACTCGACCGCCTGCAGGCAGAAAAGGGACTCGACGTCCCGCTGCACGTCGACGCGGCTTCCGGCGGATTCATCGCGCCCTTCCTCCACCCCGACCTGGCCTGGGACTTCCGCCTGTCCCGAGTCGCCTCCATCAATGCCTCCGGCCACAAGTACGGCATGGCGCCACTCGGCGTGGGCTGGGCCCTGTGGCGCGACAAGTCGGCCCTGCCGGAGGACCTGGTCTTCCACGTCGACTACCTGGGCGGCGACATGCCCACCCTGGCACTGAACTTCTCCCGCCCCGGCGGGCAGGTCGTCAGCCAGTACTACACGTTCCTGCGCCTGGGCCGTGAGGGGTACCGGCAGGTCTACCAGGCCTGCGCCGACACCGCGCAGCACCTGGCCCGGCAGGTCGCCGAGATGGGCCCCTTCACGCTGCTCTACGACGGCGCGGGCGCGTTGCCGGCCGTGTCGTACACGCTGACTGACCCGGCGTCGACGAGCTGGAGCCTGTACGACCTCTCCGACCTGCTGCGGATGCGCGGCTGGCAGGTGCCCTCCTACCCGCTGCCGCCGGACCGCCAGGAGACGGTCATCCAGCGCGTCCTGGTCCGGCACGGCGTCGACCGCGACGAAATCGAGCTCCTCGCCGACGACATGCGCAGAGCGATCAAGCACCTCGATGAAGGCCGGCCGCAGGACGCGAGCCGCGCCTCCTTCCACCACTGAGGGCCGAGGCGGGCTGAGTCCCACCGAGTTCAACGGAGAATCACCGACCCGCCTCCGTGTGGGTCATCGGCCAGCCCGGTTGTGGAGTATTCGGAGCCCTCAACTCAGACCGTGTCCTATCTGGTGAGGCGGATGAGTCGTTTGTAGCAGCAGATGGCGGCGGCGAGTCCGAGGAAGGCTAGGGAGATGCGGGGGTGGCGTTCGTATCGGTGGTTGAGGCGGCGGTAGCCGGTGAGCCAGGACATGGTCCGCTGGATCACCCACCGGCGGCGCCCGAGTCGTTCGGAAGACTCGATGCCTTTCCAGGCGCTGCGGACGCCGATTCGTTTGTCGCGTAGCCAGTTCCGCAGTTCAGGTATGTCGTAGGCCTTGTCGGCGTGCAGGCGCTGAGGCTTGAAGTGGCAGCCGCGGTGGAGTTCGTGTCTCGTTTGGTGACCGAGCACCATGGGCTTCGGGTCCTGGCTGTCGTGGGTGTTTGCCGCTGGGCCCTCGCCCAGCTCCCCACCCTCCACCTCCGTGAACTCCTCCACCGCACCCTCAACCTCCACTCCGTCGCCGACGGCCGCGAAGTCGACCAGCACCTCCGAACCCTCTGGCTCGGCAAACTCGCCCACGCCCCCCAGGAAGCCGCCCCAGGCTCCGACGGCGCCGGCCCCAAGTGCCACGCTCAGCCAGGAACCCTGCACACCAACCTCTGCGACGTCGCCCTCTGCGCGCTCACAGGCTTCCAGCGCGGCTCCTGCCACCCGGGCATCACCTGCCTCACCATCTGGTCCGGCCGCTGGCCCGGCACCGACGAGTGCGAGGAGTACGGCTTCTACTACCGAGCCGTGGCCGGCCGAGCCGAACCCTGCGACGCCAGCGATGAAGGGGCCGAGCACGACTACAACCGCCTGTACTCCGAATGCACCTGGGACGCCGCCCAACAGCGGATGATCCTGCCCTCGTGAAACCCGAATGCCCTCGGGCTCTTGCAAAAGCCGCGAACTGAGTCCGCTGGTACCGTCTCCTCCACCCCCTACCGGGGTATGACATGCCGGTTGGCTCCCTGGTGGGACGCCCTGTTCGGTACCTCCTTCCTACCTTCCTCCTCGTCACGAGGCTCGTCACGAGGAAGGGAGAAGGGGCATGCGCCGCTTCGGAAGGACGATGGCCGCGGCCGCGCTGGCGGTGGCCGTCATGGCGGGGACCGCGGGCTGGGCATCCGCCGACAGCCAGAGCGCGGTCACCGGACCGCCCCCGGGCACCGCCGCCTGGCGGGCCGCCTCGTTGGGCGGCCGGCCGTTGCCCGATCCGGCGTCCACGACGCCCCGGGAGGTGGCCCGCTTCTTCGCCGGGCTGGACGAGACCGGGCGACGGGAGCTCGTACGCTCCCACCCGCTGGTGGTGGGCAATCTGGACGGCGCTCCGCTCCCCCTGCGGTACGAGGCGAACCGGCTGGCGGTGCTCGCCACGGGTGAGGCCCGCTACGCCTCCCTCTCTTCTCCGGGCCGCCGGATCCTGGCCTTCGACCCGCGCGGCCGCGGGCAGGTCGCCGAGGTGTTCGGGGACCTGGAGCACGCCGCGCACGTCGCGGTGATCGTGCCGGGTTCGGACAACGACGCCACCACCCACGACGCCCCCCGCGCCCCGGACACCGGCCCGGCCGGTATGGCCCGGGCGCTGCGGTCCGCGGCGGGCGGGGGCACCGCGGTCATCGCGTGGACGGGCTACACCACACCGGTCGGGGTCGGTCTCGACGCGGCGCAGGGCCGGCTCGCGGAGGCCGGCGCGGTGCGGCTGGCCCGGTTCACGGCCGGGCTCGACGCGGTCGGGGCGCCCGACCCCGTGTTGTTCTGCCACAGCTACGGCTCGGTGGTGTGCGGGATCGCGGCCCGGCACACGGACGCCGCCGACATCGTGGTGTTCGGTTCCCCGGG
The DNA here is from genome assembly GCF_041862025.1 of Streptomyces sp. AB3(2024). Classification (NCBI taxonomy): domain Bacteria; kingdom Bacillati; phylum Actinomycetota; class Actinomycetes; order Kitasatosporales; family Streptomycetaceae; genus Streptomyces; species Streptomyces sp. AB3(2024). The sequence goes on along the minus strand of NZ_JBGWAB010000091.1, from coordinate 30,647 downwards.
GATGCGCGCGGACGACGCCGCCGGTCTGGGGACGGGTGCCCGCGTCTGGGCGGCCCGGGGGCCCTCGGACTGGATCGCCGACGTGCCCAATGTGGAGTTCGCCGGGCTGGGGCACGGCGCCGACCCCACCTCCCCCGCCTTCGGCGCCCGTCGGGTGCCCGCCGACGACGTGTCGGGCCACACCGGCTACTTCGCCCCCGGCACCCGTTCGCTGGCGGCCTTCGCCGCGATCGCGAAGGGAGAGCTCCGGTGAGCGCGAAGGGTACGCCGCGCGCGCTGACCCGGCTGTCGGAGGCCGCCGCGCGGATCGACCGCCGGACACCCGCCCACCGGGACCGGGCCGTCGACGGTCTGCGCGCCCTGGCCCTGCTGGCCGTGCCGACCGGGCACTGGCTGCTCGGCGGGTTCACCCTCGACCCGGAGGGCGGGCTGCACAACGCCAGTCCGTTGTCCGCCTTCGGCGCCCTGGCCCCGGCGAGCTGGGTGCTCCAGATGCTGGGCATCTTCTTCCTGGTCGGCGGCTACGCCTCGGTGCTGTCCTTCCACCGCCGCACCGGTTCGACGGGTGCTTGGCTGAAGGGGCGGATGGTCCGGCTGGGGCGGCCGGTGCTCGGTGTGACGGCTGTGTGGGCGCTCGCGGCGCCGGCGCTGTACGCGGCCGGCGTGCCGGAGGCCACCTTGCGCACCGGTGCCACGCTGGTGATCCAGCCGCTGTGGTTCGTGGGGGTGTACGCGGGGGTGACCGCGCTGACCCCGTACTGCGTGCGGGCCGCCCGGCGGCTCGGCGGCTGGGCGGCGGCGCCGCTGCTGGCCTCGGTCGCGGTGGTGGACTTCCTGCGGTACGGGCCGCTGTCCGACGCGGTGCCGTCCTGGCTGTCCGTGCTGAACGTGCTGCCGGGCTGGATGTTCGCGTACCAGCTCGGCGTCTCCTGGGGCGAGCGGCGGATCGGGCGGCGCGGGGCGTGGCTGCTGCTGGTGGGCGGGGGCGTGCTGTTCGCGGTGCTGCTGACGGTGTTCCACTACCCGGCGTCGATGGTCGGCGTACCGGGTGAGGCGCGGACCAACTCGCACCCGCCGTCGCTGCTGGTGCTGGCGCTGGCCTCGGCGCAGTCGGGTGCGGCGATGCTGCTGCGGGACCGGCTGGCGCGGCTGCTGGCCCGGCCGGCGCTGTGGGCGCCGGTGGTGGTGGTCAACCTGTCGGCGATGACCGTCCTGTGCTGGCACCAGAGCGCCATGCTGGCGGCGGCCGTGCCCGCCTCGTTCGCGGGCGGGGGCGGCGGGGTGACCGGGTTGACGACGGCGCCCGAGACCCTGGGGTGGATCCTGGCGCGGCTGGTGTGGATGCCGGTGTTCGCGGTGTTGCTGGTGGTCATCGCCCGCTACGCGCGCCGGTTCGAGGCTCCGTCGGCGGCGGGCGGGCGCCGGAACCCGGTGGTGCGACGGACCGTGGCGGGGCTGCTGGCGGCCGGGTTCGCGGTGTTCGCGCTGGGCCTGGCCTGACGCGGGCCCGGCCGGCGGGGCGGCCCGCTTACCGGGCCCCCGGACGACGAGAGCGCCGCTCCCCACCGGGAGCGGCGCTCTCGTCGTGCCGTACGGGTCGTCAGGCGATGGACGCCGCCACGATCGCGGCGACGGCGAGGTTGCAGGAGGCCGTGACCCAGACGGCCGGGTGCGGCTCCGGGTCCACGACGATGGCGCCGAGCTTGCCCGGGGTCACCAGGTCCAGCACCAGGAAGGCCACGGCCATCAGGACCAGGCCCAGCAGCCCGAAGGCCGCGGTGGACAGCAGGCCCTTGCCGAAGTCGTCGTACGTCGTCCAGATCGAGGTGAAGACGATGCCGCCGATGCCCAGGAGCGCGGAGCTGAGGAGGAGGGCCGCGTTGCGATTGCGCTCCTCCCAGATCTGCTTCGGGAGCTTCCCGGGCGTCAGCACGTCCACCAGGACGATGCCGAGGATCAGCAGGACCAGCCCGAGGGCGCCGTACGCGCTCGTGCGGCCGAGTCCGTTGACGATGTCGCTCATGGAGAAGCCTGTCTGGGCGTGGGTGGGATAGGGATGTGCCGAGCACGTGCCGTGGGGAGGCCGAATGTATCGCACGGCCCCGCCCCGGACCACGGGGAGGTCAGGAAATGGCAAAGGTCAGGGCCGCGCGGGACGGGGAGGCGGCAGCGCTGACGGCACTGGTCATGCGGTCCAAGGCGTACTGGGGCTACGACGCGGGGTTCCTCGCCGCGTGCGCCCCGGAACTGGCCGTCCGCGAGGCCGAACTGGCCGGCCGGCGGATCGCGGTGGCCGAGAACGGTGCCGGACGCCTGCTGGGAGTCGCCTCGCTGGAGGCTCTCGACGGGGAAGTGGCGCGGCTCGGCCTGCTGTTCGTGGAGCCGTCGGCCATCGGCCGGGGCGTCGGGCGGCTGTTGTACCGGGACGTCCTCGGCCGGGCCGCCGCGCTGGGTGTGCGCCGCCTGCTGATCGACTCCGATCCGCACGCGACGGGCTTCTACCGGGCGATGGGCGCGGTGGCCTCGGCAGGGGCGCCGCCGGGGCTGGTGCGCTTCGAGGTGGCTCCGGCGGTGCTCGTCGGCTGGGCGCGGGCCTGGACGGGCGGGGTCCCGGCGGTGCACGTGGGCAACGTGGCCGAGTTCAACGCCCAGTTCGCCGACGCCTCGGTGGGCCGGGAGCCGCTGGCCGCGCACGACTACGCCTGCCTCGCCGCGTTCTACAGCCCGTACCCGGCCGTCCTGGTGCTGCCGCGGGCGGTGCCACCGGGCTGGATCCGGCTGGTCGGACGGCAGTTGGGCTGGGGGCCCGGGGTGGAGGTCCTCGACGGGCTGGCCGAGCGGGACCCGGGCCTGTCGGACGCCGTCCTGGCCCGGCCGGAGCTGGCCCGGCGGGTGACGGGGCGCGGGCTGCCCCTCGTACCGTGGGGGCGGACGGAGCCGTACGGGCGGCTCGCCGGTCTGCCGTGGCGGCCGCGGGACCTGCGCTACGAGTCGAAGTCGGCGGCGCACGCCCTGTTCGCCCGGATCCTGGCGGGCGGCGGGCACCCGGGAATCGCGCTGCCCGCGCAGTGGCGGGCGGCGACCCGGTGGGCGGCCGTCCGAACGGTGCGGTCGCGGGCGCGGGCGGGGCTGGGCACGGTGCTCAAGTCGGAGCACGGCGTGGGGGGTTCGGGCACCAGGGTGGTGACGCCCGCGCTGGTCCGGGCGGTGGGCGGGGCACGGGCGGCGCTGCGCGGACTGCCGCGCGGGCCGCTGCTGGTGGAGGAGTACGTCGAGGGACCCGAGGGCCCCGCGCGGGGGCCGCGGGACCTGACGTACGACGGGTTCGTGGACGGTGAGGGCCGCCCGCACGAGGTCGGGACGGCGGTGATGGAGGTGTGCGACGGGGCGTACCGGGGCGCGACGGTGGGTCCCGCGGTGGTGCCCGCCGCTCTGGAGGAGCCGCTGCGGGCGTTCGGGGCGGCGGTGGGGCGGGAGCTGGCGGCCTCGGGCTACCGGGGCTGGTTCGACGTGGACTTCGTGGTCGACGCGGCGGGGCGGCCGGCGCCGACCGAGGCCAACCTGAGGCTCACCGGCCCTTCGGTGGCCTTCATGGTGGCGGCCCGGCTGGACGTGCTGCGGGGCGCGGGGCACCTCGTGCGGATCGTCGACCGGGTGGAGCTGGGCGCGCGCCTGCCGGAGGGGCAGGTGGAGCTGCTGTGCGGGGACCTCGTGGAGGCCTGCGCCGGGTCGGGGGCGGTGTTCGTGCCGGCCATCGTGACCGGGGCCTTCGATCCGGCGCCCTGGATCGGGGTACTGCTGGCGGCGCGCGACGGCGGGGCGCTGGACGCGGCCGAGGCGCTGGTGCGGGCGGGGGCCCTCGCGGTCGGGGAGGGCTTCGCGGACTTCTCCGACGGGGCGGGCGGCTCCGATGCGGCGGACGTCGCGGACGCGGCGGGCCGGGCCGGGGCCCGGCCCGGCCGCCGCCCGGCCGGTCAGTCGTCGAAGTCGAAGGGCGAGCGCGGCCTGCGGAGCAGGTAGCAGGCCACGATCAGGCCCGCGATCATCAGGGGGACGTTGAAGGTGTAGACGAGGGCGGCCTGGCGCGGCCAGTCGTGTTTGGCCGCCAGCCGGTAGAAGTTGTCCTGCGGCCACCAGGCGAGCAGCAGGTAGGACGCCGACAGGTGGGCCGCGGTGGTCAGGGCCCTTCCTCGGCCCTGGCGGAGCATCCTGCTGCGGCCGCCGAACAGGAACAGCACGCCGGCGGCGAAGGCGGCGCTCTCGCACACGTAGAGGACGAAGAAGAGGAACGACCACGGGAGCGGCACCCCCGTGAGGTCGGTGGATCCGGGCCACAGCGCCAGGGTGAGCACCATGCCCCCCAGGGTCAGCGGCAGGGCGAGGCAGCCCACGACGCAGCCGGGCGACAACGACTCCCCCGCGGAGCCCGTCTTGCCGCTGCGTGCGGGGACCAGCGCCGACGCGGCCACCGGCGGGCGGTCCCTGGAGGGCAGCGGCACCGCCGCCCGGTCCTCCTGACCGGCCCGGGTACGGGGCAGGGCGCGCAGCCGGACCAGCCGGGCCGGGGTTTCGTCGGGGCTCGTCTTCCGCCCCAGGTGCGCGGTCAGGGTCGCCAGTGCGGCCTTGTCCGGGTCCCGGAGCCACAGGGGGTCGCCGGGGGGCGGGGCCACGTAGGCGACGAGCCGTTCGCGGGTCCCCGAGGTCACCCGGGCCACGACGGCGGCGCCGAAGGCGGGGTGGGTGCGGATCCGGGACTCGATGGTGTGCGGGTCGAAGTGGGCGCCGTGGTCCAGGGTGATCCGGTCGCGCAGCCGCCCGCCGAACTCCAGGAGCCCGTCGGGGCGCAGGACGGCGAGGTCGCCGGTCGCGACGGCGTCGCCGCCGGGCGGGGTGAGGAGGAGCTCCCCGTCGCGCAGGTCGGCGCGGAAGCCCGGGAAGGGCGTGCCGAGGAGGGCGATCCGCTCGGGGGTGTCCAGCGGGCCGGGGAGCTGCGGGAGTTCGAAGGAGGTCCCGGCGCCGGCGGTCTCGGTCGGGCCGTAGACGTTGAGGACGCGGGCGCCGGGGCGCAACCGGTCCTGGAGGGCGGCCTGTTCGTCGAGGTAGAGCCGGTCCCCCGTAATGGTGAGCAGCCGCACGTCGGCGAAGGCGGGGTCGGGTTCGCGGCGGGGCCGGGGGACGGAGACCGGGGCGGGCCGGTCGTCGCGGACCATGAGCTCCACGGCGGTCGCCGGGTCGGTGTGCAGGACGCTGACGCGCCGGTCCCGGACGGCGTCGAGGAGGTCGTGGGCCCCGCGCCCGGCGCCCTCGGGCAGGACGAGGGCGCCGCCGGAGCACAGGGGGCGGGTCCAGCCGGCGGCGAAGGCGGTGATGTCGGGGCCGCCGCTGAACAGGTGGCGGTCGCGCGGGGTGAGCCGGGCGGCCTCGGCCCAGCTGTCGTGGGCGGCGAGCAGCAGCCCGTGGCCCACGTGGACCGGGCGCGGCCGGGCCGCGCCGGTGAACAGGATCGCGGCGTCGCGGTCCTGGGCGGTGCGGTCGGGCGCGGTGGCGGGCCGCCCGGCGATCCGGCTCGCCTCCTCGTCGACCGCGACGGTCCGCTGCCCCTCGGGCAGGCCGAGGCCGGCCGCCCGGCGGTCGGTGTCGGTGAGCAGGAGGTACGGGGGCAGGGCGGCGAGCATGCCGCGGGCGGTGCGCGGATCGTCCTCGGCGACCACGGTGTAGGTGCCGCCCGCTTTGAGGGTGGCGAGGAGGCAGACGGGAAGTGCGGGCCGGGCGCCCAGGGCGATGGCGACGAGGCCGCCCGCGGGCCGGGCCCCGTCGAGCAGGTGGTGGGCCACCCGGTGGGCCCGCGCGTCGAGTTCGCCGTAGGAGAGTTCCTCGTGGCCGTGGAGGACGGCGGGGGCGTCGGGGGCGTCGCGGGCGAGTTCTTCGAAGCGCCGCAGGACGGTGTCCACGGCGGGTCGGTGCGGGCGGGCGGGCGGTGATGCCTGCGTCATCACCCGATGATGCCACCGGCGGGCGACCGGGTGCCGGGTTTGGAACATCCTTGGTACGGGATGGAGTTGAGGCCACCGGCGGGCGGTTCCGGTGCGATTCCTTGACCTGGAGCTTGGTTGAGGTTCTAGCGTGGCGCACATGAACATGGAAGTCACCGCCTGGCACTCGCTGCACAGCGCGATCAACGCCCAGCAGGACAAGCGCCCCCTCTCCCGGGCGAGCCTGCGCCGGATCGCCGCCTTCGCCCGCCCGCACCGGCGCGGGCTGGCCTTCTTCCTGCTGCTCAGCGTGGTGGGCGCGCTCCTCGCCGTGGCCACTCCGCTGCTGGCCAGCCGGATCGTGGACGCGATCGTGCGGGGCGGCGACAGTACGGCCGTCACCCGGCTCGCCCTGCTCATCGCGGTGATCGCGGTCGGCGAGGCCGGGCTCGGGCTGCTGACCCGCAAGCTGTCGGCCACCCTCGGCGAGGGCCTGATCCTCGATCTGCGGACGGCGGTCTTCGACCACGTCCAGCGGATGCCGGTGGCCTTCTTCACCCGGACCCGGACGGGCGCGCTGGTCAGCCGCCTGAACAACGATGTGATCGGCGCCCAGCGGGCGTTCAGCAACACCCTGTCCGGGGTGGTCTCCAACACGGTGACGCTGCTGCTGACGCTGGGGGTGATGCTCACCATCTCGTGGCAGATCACCCTGCTGGCCCTGGTGCTGCTCCCGGTGTTCGTGCTGCCGGCCCGGCGGATGGGCGCCCGGATGGCGGCGATGCAGCGCGAGGCCTCGACGCTGAACGCCGCGATGGGCACGCAGATGACGGAACGCTTCTCCGCTCCGGGCGCCACCCTGGTCAAGCTGTTCGGGCGGCCCGCCGACGAGTCCGCCGAGTTCGCGGCGCGCGCGGCCCGGGTGCGGGACATCGGGATCCGTACGGCGATGGCCCAGTCGGCGTTCATCACCGCGCTCACCCTGGTCTCCGCGCTCGCCCTCGCCCTGGTCTACGGCCTCGGCGGACACTTCGCCCTGCGCGGCACGCTGGAGGCCGGATCCGTCGTCGCGCTCGCCCTGCTGCTGACCCGGCTGTACGCGCCCCTGACCGCGCTGGCCGGGGCCCGGGTGGAGGTGATGAGCGCCATGGTCAGCTTCGAGCGGGTCTTCGAGGTCCTCGACCTGAAGCCGCTGATCGACCAGAAGCCGGACGCCGCACGGGTCCCCGACGGGCCGGTGGCGGTGGAGTTCGACCGCGTGTCCTTCGCCTACCCCTCCCCCGACAAGGTCTCCCTGGCCTCCCTGGAGGAGGTGGCCACCCTGGACGCGCGGGGCGGCGCCCGGGTGCTGCACGAGGTGTCCTTCCGCGCCGAGCCCGGCCGGATGATCGCCCTCGTCGGCTCGTCCGGCGCCGGGAAGTCGACGATCGCCCAGCTGCTGCCGCGCCTGTACGACGCCGACGCGGGCGCCGTCCGTCTGGGCGGGGTCGACGTACGGGACCTGACGGCCGACTCCATCCGTGAGACGCTCGGCATGGTCACCCAGGACGGGCACCTCTTCCACGAGTCGGTACGGGCCAACCTGCTGCTGGCCCGGCCGACGGCCACCGAGGAGGAGATCTGGGAGGCCCTGCGCCGCTCCCGCCTGGACGGGCTCGTCGCCTCCCTCCCCGACGGCCTGGACACCGTCGTCGGGGAGCGCGGCTACCGGCTCTCGGGCGGCGAACGGCAGCGGCTGACCATCGCCCGGCTGCTGCTGGCCCGCCAGCGGGTGGTCATCCTCGACGAGGCCACCGCCCACCTGGACTCCACTTCCGAGGCGGCGGTCCAGGAGGCCCTCGCCGAGGCGCTGGCCGGCCGGACCGCCGTGGTGATCGCGCACCGGCTGTCGACGGTGCAGGCGGCCGATCTGATCCTCGTCGTCGAGGAGGGCCGGATCGTGGAGCGCGGGACGCACGAGGAGCTGCTGGCGGCCCGCGGCCGGTACGAGGAGCTGTACCGCACGCAGTTCGCCGCGCGCGACACGGAAGGCCGCCTCCCCTCGGCGGACGGCACGGCGGCGGCCCCGGGCGCATGATGCCGGAGGGCCCGCGCGCCGCCTCGGCGCCGGGCCGGTCCGTTACCGAGGGGAGCCCGTCATGGACGTCAAGCTCGAACTGGTCGCCGTTCCGGTCACCGATGTCGACCGGGCCAAGGCCTTCTACGAACGGATCGGCTTCCACGCCGACCACGACGTCACCGTCAGCGAGGAGATCCGCTTCGTCCAGCTGACCCCGCCCGGATCCGCCTGCTCCATCGCCATCGGCAAGGGGCTCACCCGGATGGTCCCGGGGGCGCTGGACAACATGCAGGTGGTCGTCGCCGACATCGAGGAGGCCTACGCCGACCTGCGCGGCCGGGGCGTTGAGGTGACGGAGATCCAGGACATGCCGTGGGGCTCCTTCGTGTACTTCTCCGATCCGGACGGCAACGGGTGGGCCGTGCAGCAGACCACCCCGCGGCCGACGGCGGGCTGAGGAGCCCGCGGTTTGACCTTCGAGTGGGATGAGAGCCGATCATCACGTCCATGGACGCCACTCCAGAACTGATGGGCATCAGTGCCTTCGGCCGCCGCGTGGGGCTCGCGCCGAGTGCCCTGCGCTTCTACGACGACTGCCGGGTGCTGCTCCCCGCGCACGTCGATCCGGTCACCGGGTACCGGTACTACGCCGAGTCCCAGCGCGCCCGCGCCGCGCTGCTGCGCGGGCTGCGCGAGGCGGGCCTGGCCCTGCCCGACGTGGTCACGGTCCTCGACGGGCCGCCCGAGCGGGCCCGGCAGGTGCTGGAGCGGCACCGCAGGGCGGTACGGGAGTCCGGGCGGACCGCCGACGCGGCGGTCCGCGCCGTCCTGGACACCCTCCCGGCGGGGCCCGCCCGCACCGAGGTCACCCTCGGCGGTCCGGAGCTGGCGAGCGCGGTCCGGCAAGTGGCCCCGGCGGCCGGGCGGGATCCCGCACACCCCGTACTGGGCTGCGTGCTGGTGGAGTTCGACGAGGACGAGGTCCGCTTCGTGGCCACCGACCGCTACCGGCTCTCGCTGCGCGTCCTGCGCCCCACCGCCGTGACCGGACCGCCCGGACGGCTCCTGGTCGAGGCCGCGGTCCTGGTCGGGCTCGGCGGGTGGGCAGCGCGGGCGGACGAGGTCACCCTGGTGGCGGGGGCACCCGGCACTCCCCTGACCGTCCACCACCCGGGCGGTTCGCGCGAGGTGCCGGTGGCCGACGGGACCTATCCCGCCTACCGGGACGTGCTCGGCGCTCCGGAGGCCGTCCCCGTGCCCACCCACCGGGTCGCCGTGGACCGGATCGCTCTGCTCGCCGCCCTCGCCGCCCTCGCCGCGTGTGGGGAGGGCCCCGCCGTGGCTCTGGAGCTGGGACCCGACCGGCTGCGGGTGGGCGGTCCCGGGCCGGAAGGCGGGTGCGGGGAGGGCGGCACGGAACTGCCCGCCGTGTGCGGGGAGACCGCGCCGGTGCGGGTCGGCTTCGACCCGGCGGTGCTGGCGGGCGCGCTGGAGGCCGGTGTGGGGCCGGACGTCCTGCTGGAGATCCCGGCCGCGCCCCGGCCCGCCCTCGTACGCTCCGCCGACCAGGGCAGCTTCACCACCCTGGTCATGCCGGTCGCCCTCCCGGCCGCGCGGGGGTCGACCGGGCCGCTCGGGGGTTGATCGGGCCGCGGGACGGGACCGGCCCGCGGGGCTGAGGTCCGGTCAGCCGGGGTGGGGGCGGCCGCGCAGAGCCAGTCCGCGGCGGACCCCCTCCGCGAAGGCCGCCTCGTATCCCGCGTCTCCGAGGGCCGCGCGGGCCGTACGCTCGAACTCCTCCCGTACGGAGCGCAGTTCCGGCGTGCCGCGTTGCGGGTGGCCGACCGCCTGCCAGTAGGCGTGGCCGGTTCCGTAGGCGTGCGCGCCGCCCGCCCCGTCGCCGCCCGCGGCCCGGGCGGCGGCCAGCAGGTCGAGGCCGAGGGCGGTGCCGAAGCTGTCGCCGAGTTCCCGCTTGCTCTCCAGCATCGCCCGCGCGTGTTCGGCGGACTCCGCGGGGCGGCCCTCGAACAGGCGGATCAGCGCCAGCTGGTAGTCGGCGTAAGCCCGCGTCCAGTACTCCTGCCGCGCCACGCACCCCGCGCGCAGCCGCTCGGCCTCCTCCCGCGCGTCGGCGAAGAGCCCGGTGCCGGTCAGTGCGAACACCCGTACGAGACTGCAGCGCAGCCGGGGACCGGAGTCGAAGGGCGTGCCGGGGAAGGCCTCCAGGGCGTTGTCGGCAACGATCCGGGCGGCCAACGGGCGGCCCGCCAGCAGGTGGCTGACGCCCAGCAGGTAGGCGGCGTCGAGGGCCGGGCCCGGTCCCGCGTCCGGCCGGGCGGCCAGGGACTCGCAGGCCACCGCGATCCGGTGCGCATCCTCGTGCTCGCCCTGAAGGAGCAGGGTCACCCCGAGGGCCCACAGGGCGCGCACCCGGCCGGCGGTGTCCACGTCTTCGGGGCGGGCGGCGGACAGGGCCCGTTCCAGATACGACCGGGCCACGTGCAGGCATCCGCAGCAGGCCCAGAAGAAACCGACGCGGCCCGCCAGTTCGAGGGCCGCCGCGGGCTCGGTGACGAGCAGGTGGTCGAGGGCCGCGCAGATGTCCCCGTACGCGGCGGCGACCCTGCGGTAGGCGCCGCGCTGGCCGGGGCCCGGCCAGTCCGCGTCCGCGGTGCGCACCAGTTCCAGGAAGTGGGCCGCGTGCCGGGCGCGCAGGGCGTCCCGTTCGCCGATGCCGTCGCACCACATGGCCCCGTACTCGCGGATCGTGTCGAGCATGCGGTGGCCGGCGCCGTCCGGACCGCGGCGGACCACGGACTTGGCGACGAGCGAGGCGAGGAGCGGCTCCACGTCCCCGCCGTCGAGCGGGGGTGCGGAGCACACGGCGCGGGCGGCGGCCCCGTCGAAGGTGCCGCCGAAGACGGAGAGCCGCAGCCACAGGAGGCGTTCGGCGGGGGTGCACCACTCGTGGCTCCAGCCGATGGCGGTGCGCAGCGCCCGGTGGCGGGGCGGCCGGGCCCCTCCGCCGCCGGGCAGCGGGCCGATCCTGCGGGAGAGCCGGTCGGCGAGTTCCTCGACGGTGTGGTCCGTCAACTGGGCGGCGGCGAGTTCCAGCGCGAGGGGGACCCCTTCGAGGCGGGCGCAGATCGCGCGGGCGGCGGCCAGCCGGGACGGGGTCCACGCGTCCGCCCGCCCGGGGCGGCGCACGGAGTCCGCCCGCGCGGTGAAGAGGGCGAGCGCCTCCCCCGCCGGCTCCTCGTGCGGCAGCGGCCCGATCTCCAGTACGTGTTCGCCGGCCAGGGCGAGGGGTTCGCGGCTGGTGAGGAGCACGGCGAGGTGCGGGGCGGCGTCGAGCAGGTCCCCTACGAGGATCCGCAGGGGCCCGATGAGGTGTTCGCAGCAGTCCAGTACGAGGAGCAGCCGGCGCGGGCGGATCCACGCGCGCACGGCTTCGGCGAGGGTGCGCGGGGTGTGGTCGGCGAGGTCGAGCGCGTCGGCGACGGCGTCCAGGAGCAGCCGGTCCCCGGGCAGCGGGGCGAGGTCGGCCCAGTGGATCCCGTCGGGGAAGCGCGTTGCGGGCGCGAGGGTGCCCGCGGCTCCGGCGGCGGGCGGGCCCAGGGCCTGTCGGGCGAGCCGGGTCTTGCCGACGCCCGCGGGCCCGGTGAGGGTGGTCAGCCGCCGTTCCGTCAGGGACGCGCGCAGCGCGGCGAGTTCGGCGTCCCGCCCCACGAAGGAGGCGGGTCCGCCGTCGTTTCCCCGGGTATGTCCGCGCACGCGCCCAGTGTGGCGCACGCGCGGGTCCCTCCGTACCGGTCGGCCGCGGGCCCTCCCGGACGTACCGGGGCGTGTCGCGAAAGTCGTTTGGTGCGCTTGTCGGACATCCCTACCCTCTGGCCCATGACCCAGGCGAGGATTCACGAACTGCGCGGCTACGAGGTGGGACCGGTGCGGGCCGAGCTGCGCGCGCTCACGGTGGAGGACGACCGGGAGGGCATGCTCGAAGGGACGCCCTACCTGCACCGCCGGATGAGCCTGCTGCGCATCGGGAAGGCGATGGCGGCGGACCCGCACCTGTACGTGCACGATCTCGACGTGCTGCGGGCCGATGCGGAGAGCAGGCTCGACGAATGGCTGCCGCGGGAGACGGTTCGCGCGCGGCTGACGTCATGGTGGCTGCCCGGGGGCATCACGGAAGAGGGGCACACGAAACTCTCGGTGATGTGGTTCCAGACGGCCGGGGAGGACCCGTTCGCCCGGCTGGCCGCGATCGTGCGTCCGCTGGACTGGACTTCGCTCGCCGGGTTCGTCCCCTTCGAGGACTGACGGCTCACCGGGGGCCGGGCGTTTACGGCGCGAGGACGTCCAGTTCCTCCAGGGCGCCGAGGGCGATCTGCCGGGTCAGGGCCTCGGCCGCGGCGGCGTCCCCCTCCCGTACTGCCTCGGCGACCCGGACGTGGAGGGTGACGGCGGCCGGGTCGGGGTCGGGGAACATCACGGAGTGCTGGGTGCGGCCGGTGAGCACCTCGGCGACGACGTCGCCCAGGCGGGCGAACATCTCGTTGCCGGAAGCGTTCAGCACGATGCGGTGGAAGGCGACGTCGTGGTGGAGGTAGCCCTCCAGCTGGTGGCCGCGCGAGGTGCGGACCATGCCGAGGGCGGCTTCGGTGAGGCGGGCACACTGCTCGGGGGTGGCGCGGAGGGCGGCGAGGCCGGCCGCGACGGGTTCGACCGCCGAGCGCAGGACGGTCAGGGAGCGCAGCTGGCGGGGGCGGTCGGTGCCGGCGAGGCGCCAGCGGATGACGCGCGGGTCGTAGACGTTCCACTCCTCGGCGGGGCGGACGGTGACGCCGACGCGGCGGCGGGACTCGACGAGCTGCATCGACTCCAGGACGCGCACCACCTCGCGCACGACGGTGCGGGACGCGTCGAAGCGCGTGGCGATCTCGTCCGTGCGCAGCACGCTGCCGGGCGGGTGCTCCCCCGCCGTGATCGCCAGGCCGAGGGTGTCCAGTACTTGGGTGTGGAGTCCTGGGACCGGACTGCCTTCGGTGGTCATGGCGTAAGCGTACGGTGACGCCGGGGCGGACCAAAGGTGTGATGTTTACCGCCGAACCCTTGATTAAGTACTACTTAATAAGGTTCAGTGGTGCCCTCCCGGGCCTCCCCCGCCCCGGGCCTAGGTCAACGAGGACAGCGAGGTACGGCGTGGGTTCCCAGCGCGTCATTGTGGTGATGGGCGTGACCGGCACGGGCAAGACGACCGTGGGCCGGCTGCTCGCGGAGGCCCTCGGCCTCCCCTACGCGGAGGGCGACGCCTTCCATCCGGCGGCCAACGTGGCGAAGATGTCCGCCGGCGTCCCGCTGGACGACGAGGACCGCAGGCCCTGGCTGGACGCCGTCGGCGAGTGGATCCACGACCGGGCCGGGCACGGCGGCGGTGTGGTGGCCGCCTCCTGCCTCAAGCGCGACTACCGCGACCGGCTGCGCGCCACCGCACCCGGGACCGTGTTCGTCCACCTCACCGGGGAACGGGCGTTGATCGAGGAGCGGATGCGCTCGCGCAATGGCCACTTCATGCCCGCCACGCTGCTCGACTCCCAGTTCGCCACGCTCGAACCGCTCGGGGCGGACGAGCAGGGGGTCGCCGTCGACGTCGCCGGCACCCCCGAGGAGATCACCGCCCGGGCCCTCGCGGCCCTGCGCGGCCTCTAGCACTCCCCTCCCCCCACCCACACCTCAACAGAGTGAGGAACCCCACCGTGACCGGTCTCCGCGTCGAGACACTGGCGGCGGCCGCCCCCGAGCCCATAACCTCGGCCGGAAACGCCCAGTTGGGCATCGCGGTCCTGCTGGGCATCGCCGTCATCGTCCTGCTCATCACCCGCCTCAAGATGCACGCGTTCCTGGCCCTGACGGTCGGTTCGCTGGCCCTCGGCTCCTTCGCGGGCGCCCCGCTGAACAAGACGATCGCCAGCTTCACCGCCGGCCTCGGCGCCACGGTCGCGGGCGTCGGCGTCCTGATCGCGCTCGGCGCGATCCTCGGGAAGCTCCTCGCGGACTCCGGCGGCGCGGACGAGATCGTCGACACGATCCTGGCCCGCGCCAAGGGCCGGTCGATGCCCTGGGCCATGGTGCTGATCGCCTCGGTGATCGGACTGCCGCTCTTCTTCGAGGTCGGCATCGTGCTGCTGATCCCGGTGGTCCTGCTGGTCGCCAAGCGGGGCAACCACTCGCTGATGCGCATCGGCATCCCGGCCCTGGCCGGACTGTCGGTCATGCACGGCCTGATCCCGCCGCACCCGGGCCCGCTGGTCGCCGTCGACGCCCTGCACGCGAACCTGGGCGTCACCCTCGCCCTCGGCGTGCTCGTCGCGGTCCCGACGGTGATCATCGCCGGACCGCTGTTCTCCCGGTACGCCGCCCGCTGGGTGGACATACCGGCCCCGGAGCACATGCTCCCCGCGCGTCCGTCGGAAGGGGCGGCGCACCGGCCCCGGTTCGGAGCCACGGTCTTCACCGTGCTGCTGCCGGTGGTCCTGATGCTGGTCAAGGCCCTGGTCGACATCGTCGTCAACGATCCCGCCAACGCGGTGCAGAAGGTCACCGACGTCGCCGGATCCCCGCTGATCGCCCTCCTGTCGGCCGTACTCGTGGGGATGTTCACCCTCGGGCGGGCGGCCGGATTCACCCGGGAACGGCTCTCTTCGACAGTGGAGAAGTCCCTCGCGCCGATCGCCGGCATCCTGTTGATCGTGGGCGCCGGCGGCGGGTTCAAGCAGACCCTCATCGACTGCGGCGTGGGTCAGATGATCCTGGACCTGTCGAAGAGCTGGTCCATCCCGACCCTGTTGCTGGCCTGGCTGATCGCGGTGGCGATCCGGCTGGCCACCGGATCGGCCACGGTCGCCACCATCTCGGCGGCCGGTCTCGTGGCTCCCCTCGCAGCGGGCATGTCCACGACGGAGACCGCCCTGCTGGTCCTGGCCATCGGCTGCGGCTCGCTGTTCTTCAGCCACGTCAACGACGCCGGGTTCTGGCTGGTCAAGGAGTACTTCGGAATGAGCGTCGGACAGACCCTCAAGACCTGGTCGGTGATGGAGACCGTCATCTCGGTGGTCGGCCTGGGCTCCGTCCTGCTGTTGTCACTCGCGCTGTGACCCCGCCGTGGACGCCGTCGAGCTGGGCGGCGGCGAGCGCGAAGCCGTCCGCGGCCCGGGCGCAGCGGTCCGCGAGGGCGGCGACCTCGGCGCGGAGGGCGTCGGCCTGAGGGCCCCGCCATTCGAGCGCGGCGGCGCCCGCCCGCAGCCGGTGGGCGTGGGAGCGCAGGGTCGCGCAGTGGCCGCGCAGACCGTCGGCGGGGGCGGCCGGGGGCAGCCGGGGCACGTCGCTCACGGGTTCCTCCGGGAAGTCGTCGTACGCGGGCGCTCCGCGTCGCCGAGCGGGAGCAGCCGGCTCCCGGTGACCCGGCCGTCGGCGGCGGACCCGGCACCTCCGACGGCTCCCGCCGAGGCCAGCCGGTGGACGCGGGTGCGCGGATCGAGGGGGGTGCGGGCGTCGGCCGGGGAGCCGACGGCGTACAGGTGCGTGATGCGGTAGACGGCGGTGAGGTCGCGGTCCCGGGCCAGGTCCATGGCGGTGACGGCGCCCAGCCGGTGTCCGACCAGGACGAGTTCGGCGCCGGAGGGGATCAGCCCCCGTACGGCGCGGACCACGTCCCGCACCCGCCACGCGTCCCGGTCGGCCAGTTGGAGCACGTGGCGGGGCCGGCCGCCGGGGCCGGTCACCCGCTGGACCAGCAGGGTGTCGCTCGCCCCGAGCAGGCCCGTGTTGGTGACGTACCCGGCGAGGGTGCCGCTGGTGTCGAGCGCCTCCAGCAGCCCGGTGCCGGAGCCGGGGCCGTCGTCCGTGCCGCCGCCCCGGGAGAAGAACGCGCGCAGCGCGGCGCCCATACCGAGGAGCGGTTCGGCGGTCACGGCCCGGCCGGTGGCCACCTGCCAGCCCGCGTGGTCGTTGAAGGGGTTCTCGTCGGTCAGGGCGTGCCACGCCAGGACGTCCGCGAAGGTCGGGGCCAGCAGGGTGAAGGCCTCCCCGGCGCCCCGTTCGCGCAGGAGGGTCCGGAACGCCCGGGCCGCCTCGCCCTGCCGCCCCTCCGCCACCGCCCGCAGGACCGCGGCGCAGTCCGGGTTCGCGAGGAGGTCGGGGCGGCCCACCCCGGCGACGTGGATCCGCGCCTTGAGCCCGCAGACGGCGGTGGTCACGGCGAGGTTCTCCCGGCGGGCCAGGATCCCGGCGAACCACCCGGCCCGCGCCACCCCCCGCCCGCGCGGGGCCCAGCCGAGACCGGCCGGGTCCGTGAGGGTGCGCAGCAGGGTCCGCCAGGCCCGGCGCGGCCTGCCACCGCCGCATCCGACGAGAGCGGCGGCCGGAAGCCGGGCGCCGAGGGCGAGCCCGGAGGCGTACCGGGCGGCCTCGCCCACGGCGTCGGCGGCCTCGGCGAGGTCCCGGCACAAGGCATCGAGGGCCTCCACGTCCGGGTCGGTGGCCTGCGCGGTCACGGCGTCGGACATGGGCTCCTCGCGGGGGTGCGGCTGGGACGGCGGCTGGGTGCCGGGCCTCCGTCCGCGGACCGCGGCACGGGCCGGGCGGCGGCGGATGGTGACTCCGGCATCACCGTACGTCGCCCCCTCCCGGCGCGCGCTCCGACTGCGCTACGGGAGTGGGTCCGGGCCGGCGAGCAGGGACGCGGCGTCCAGCCCGGTGTCGAGGTAGTCGGTGAAGACCTGGTTGTGCAGGGCCCACGGGGAGCGCCTGCTCCGGATGAGGCCGACCGCCTCTTTGGCCGTAGCCCCCCGGCCGACCAGGCACTGGGCGACCACGAGGCCGGAGCGGTTGTACCCGTAGTAGCAGCGCACCAGCGTCCTGCGCCCCTCGTCCAGGGCCCGTCGCGCCGTGTCGGCCAGGCGCCGGACGGTGGCGATCTGGGCGGCGTCGAGGGGCGCGTCGGGCATCTCCCCGACCAGGTGTTCGGCAGCCGGGCCGGGGCCGTGGCCGGGCCGGGTGTAGAGGCTGATCACGAGGTCGAACTCGTCGGTGACGACGGCGGGGCGCAACTCGCCGTCGGCGTCGGCGTAGACGTGGCCGCCCATCCAGAGGCCGGGGGTGATCTCGTCCCAGGGGGTCGGGGGCCGGGGCGCGTCGGGGTTCTTCCAGTGCGTCTTCGTCATCGTGGCCGGATCGTACAACAGCCCTTCAGGCGGCGGGAGTTGTACAGAAGACCGCCTCGCGGAACGCGGTGCGCAACGCGGCGGCGGGATGGGGCGCGGGGGCGGGCGCGGCGCCGGGCAGCAGGGCGGCCCAGCGGTCGTGCCGCGGGGAGACCCACAGTGCCGGGCCGGTGGCGGTCGGCGGGTGGTGGGCCCACACTCCGGCGGGGGCGGGGTGCCAGAGCAGGCCGCGGGAGGGGGTGAGTTCGCCGGTGCGGATGCGCAGGGATTCCGCCGTCCAGGCCCGGCTGATGGGATGGTCGGCGGTGGACAGCAGGTGGCGCGGGAAGCGGACGAGGTCGGCGAGCGGGGCGTACAGGGTGCCGTCGGCGAACCGGGTGCGGTCCATGCCGAGCGGCCGCCAGATGCGGGTCGTGGCGCACTCGGCCAGCGGGGTGCCGGTGAGGTGTTCGGCGAGGCGGGTGAGGGCGGCGAGGGCGGGCGGCCCCTCGCCGTGCGTGAGCAGGTGGTGGGCGGTGGCGGCGCCGGGCGGTCCCGCCACGGCCCCTTCCCCGTAGGCGGTCAGCGGGGTGTGCAGCGCGAGGTCCCCGGCGGCGACGAGGCTCCCGAGGACGGGCCACAGCGCGAGCACGGCCGTGAGTCCGCCGACGTCGAGGGGGGTGTCACCGTCGCCGGGCGAGCCCGCGTGGACGGAGTCCGCCGAACCCGCCGCCCAGACGGCGTCCGGGTCGGCGCGGCGGACGAGGGCCTCGATGGGGCCCGCCTGCAAGCGGCGCGTCATCATGCCGGGCACGCTACGTGCCCCCGCCAGCCCTCCCGCGCAGGTCGCGCCCCTGTCGCCCCCCGCCACCCGAATGCGGGGACGGGGGGCGGCGGGCGGCTAGGACTTGTCGGGGCGGTCGGTCACGCGGAGGGTGTTGACCAGGGGTTTGCCGTAGCCGTTGTGCGTGACGAAGCGCAGGTTGAGCACGCCGTCGGTGACCTTGACCGTGTAGGTCCTGGTCAGGGCCGTGTACGTGCCCGCCTCCAGGGAGATGTCCAGGGAGGGCAGCACCTGCGCGCCCTCGGCGAGGACGTCGAAGACGCGCTTGTCGGGGCGGGTGGAGGAGAGTTCGGCGAAGCCGAGTTCCACCGTGTAGGTGCCGTTCGGGACGTTGTCGAAGCGGTACTCGTACATGCCCTCGCGGGCGTTGCGGAAGAGTCGCCGGTCCGGGGTCCCGGCGATGGCGTGCCCGGTGGAGCGGACGGTGGCGTCGCCCTGGTAGCCGTACGAGCCCGGGGTGTACTTGCGGTCCGGGGACCAGGGGTCGCCGGCCGCGTCGGTGGCCGTGTAGTCGGAGCCCGCGTCGAGGGCCGCCTGATAGCGCGGGACCACGACCTTGACGGGGACGGTGAGGACGGGGGCCCGGCCACTGGCCGAGGTGATCTTCAGATCGGTGGTCAGGACGCTGCCGGGCGTGAGTCCGGTCGTGTCCACGGCCAGGGCGAGCGTGGCCTTGCCGCCGGTCGGGAGGGTGCCGTCGGCCGGGGTCGCCGTCAGCCAGGGCGCGTCCTCGGAGACCGTGAAGGCGGTGCCGAGTCCGGGGTTGGTGAGGTCGAGGCCGCGGGTGCGGCTCTGGCCGGCGGGGAGGACCAGCTCCACGGCCGGCCGGTCCGCGGTCACCTTGCCGGTGCGCAGGGACCGGGTCACCGGGGTGACGTCGGCCGCCTTGACCTCGACGGAGCCCTGCGCGGACTCGTACGCCGGGGCGGTCACGGAGAGTCCGCGGGAGCCCGAGGGGCTCTGGACCACGTAGCCGCCGTCCGCTGCGGTGGTGGCGGAGACGGCCGTGTCGCCGCTGCCGACGGTCACCGTGGCGCCGCCGACGCCGTCACCGTCGTTGGCGTCGAGCACCCGGCCCGTGACGACTCCGCTGCGGGTGGTCCGGAAGCCGATGGACAGGCCGTCGGTGAGCACGGCCGTGTTGAAGGAGTACCGGAACGCGTCGGTGCCGGCCGCGTTCTCCACCCCGATGGTGGCGGAGGAGCCGCCCTTGATGCCGGTGCCGCCGGTCCCCTTGTAGGAGTAGGTGACGTTGCCGTCCTCGCCGATGGCCGCGGAGAAGGAGAAGGTGTCGGCCTGCGCCGACCAGTGGGACACCTTGCGCCACTCGATCACGTAACTGCGGTGCGGCGCGGTGCCGGTGACGGCGGTGAAGACGCCCGAGCCGCTGCCGGCCGGGCCGACGACGAGGTCGTCCCAGAAGGGGTACAGGGCCGCGTTGGGTGTCGCGGTGCTCGGGATGTCCCCGTTGACGTCGCCGGTGTGGTTGCCGCCGAAGCTGACCGTGCCGTTGGTGCCGATCCAGGCCTGACCGTACGTCTTCCCGTACAGCGGGAGGGGGAAGGGCAGGTCGACCCGCTCGGTGGTGTTGTCGCCGGTCAGCGCGAGCTGCCGGTCGCCGCCCGCGTAGGGGCGGTCGCCCGCGGCGGCGCAGGCGTAGCCGTAGCCGTCGGTGCGCTCGGGGAGGGTGACCGCGACGGTGGTGTCCCCGGCGACGGCGACCTTGGCGGTGCCGCCGGTGAGGCAGCGCGAGGAGTGGGTGGCGTTCACGTCGTAGGTGCCGTGCGGCAGGGTGACCTCGAAACGGCCCTGCGCGTCGGCGGTGGCGGTCACCGGGGTGTCCACGATGGTGACCGAGGCGCCGGCGGCGGGCCCGGCGGCGGAGGAGACGGTGCCGGTGACCTTGCCGGTGGCGGCCTGGGTGAGGGTGAAGTCACCGGTGGCGGTGGCGTTCTCGGTGACCGTCGCGGCGGCTTCGCGCTGTCCGTAGCCGAACTTCGAGGCGGTGAGCGCGTACGCGCCGACCGAGAGGGAGGGGAAGCGGTAGCTGCCGTCGGCGGCGGTGGTGGCCGTCCGGTCGATCGGACCGTGGGCGGTGACCCCGGCGCCCGCGACGGGCTCGCCGCCGTCGGTGCGGACCGTACCGCCGAGGGCGCCGACGGCGCCGCGCGGGGCGGCGTTCACCGCGGCCAGGGCGTCGAGGCGGCCCTCGCCGAAGACGTTGTTGTCGGCGGTGGTGCCGCCGCACTGGGCGGCTTCGGTGTCCTGGGCCGTGCCGTCGAGCAGCGCCTCGGTCTGTGCGACGTCGCCTTCGAGGGCGGGAGCGGCCGACCAGAGCAGGGCCACCGTGGCGGCGGTGTGCGGGGAGGCCATGGAGGTGCCGGAGAAGGCCTCGTAGTCGCCGCCGGGGACGGAGGAGCGGACGTTGACGCCGGGGGCGGCGATGTTCGGCTTGACGATGCCGCCGGGGCCGGCGCCCCGCGAGGAGAAGGAGGCGATGGCGCCGTTCACGTCGAAGGCGCCGGAACTGTAGGAGCTCGCGTAGTCGCCGGGCGATCCGCTGGTGGCGCAACCGGGTCCGGCGTTCCCGTTGGAGAAGGCGGGGAAGATGCCGGCGGCGCGCCAGGTGTCGACGACCTGCTGGTACCAGTCGTCGTGGGCGGAGCTGCCCCAGGAGTTGTTGACCACGTGCGGGGCCAGGTCGGGCCGCGGGTTCTGGCCGTTCAGATCGGTCGGGGCGACGATCCACTGGCCGGAGGCGAGCAGGGAGGCCTCGGAGCAGGAGTTGGTCTCGCAGCCCTTGGCGGCGATCCACCGGGCGCCGGGGGCCACGCCGATCTTGTTGGCGCCGCCGTCGTCGCCGACCATGGTGCCCATGGTGTGGGTGCCGTGGTCGTTGTTGTCGCAGGGCGCCGCGCCCGCGCAGACGCCCGCGGGGTCGAACCAGTTGTAGTTGTGGTCGTAGGTGCCGTCCGCCTTCTTGCCCCGGTACTGGTTGTTCACGGCGGGGTGGGTGTAGTCGACGCCGCTGTCGATGTTGGCGACGACGATGCCCTCGCCGCGCACCCCGAGTCCGTCCCACACCTGTGGGGCCTTGATGCGGTCGACGTTCCACTCGACGGCGTCGGCGGCGGTCTTCTCGCGGGTTCCCTCCGCCGGTTTGGGGAGGGAGAGCTTGTCGTCGGCGTCGATGCGGGATACCTCGGGGCGCTGGGCGAGGGCCCCGGCCAGCTTCTGGGTGCCGACGACGCGGACCGCGTTGACGATCCAGTACGAGGTGTACTCGGCCTTCGCCCCGTCCAGGGCCTTGAGCACCTCGGCCTGGGTGCGCGCGGCGTGGTCCCGCTTCGTCCGCAGAACCGTTTCTGCTTTGGCGGTGCGGGTCGGGGCCTTCCGCGCGGCGCTCAGGTCGGCGGCGCTGTCGAGGTAGACCCAGAAGACGGCCTTGTCGGAGCCTTCGAGCCGGGCGCGGAGGGCGGGCTCGATCTTCCGCTCGGCGGCGCCCGGCGCGGGGCCCGGTTCCGGGGCGGCTGCGGCGACCCCCGCGCCGAGGGGCAGGAGCAGGACGGAGGTGAGGGCGGCGAGCGCCGCGCGCAAGGATCGTCGTCGGTTGCGTGGGGCCACGTGTGATCTCCTCGTACGCCGGGGTGCTGGTTGTGCGGGAAGGGTGCGCGTGACGTGCGCGGATCATGGTGAGTGGGCTGTCATGCCCTTCACAAGAGGGCCTATCCGGCCGACTTCGCGCCGGTCCGCAGGCGGCTTCCGCCCGCCGGGTGGCCCTTCCGGGCGGGGCGCGCCAGCCTGGGGGCATGACCCAACCCGTGCCCGGTGTTCCGCTGCGGTCCGCCCAGGGGCGGTGGATCGTGCTCGCCACCGTGCTCGGGTCGAGCATGGCGATGCTGGACTCGACCGTCGTCAACGTGGCGCTCCCGACCATCGGCGCCGATCTCGGCGCCGACCTGGCGGTGCTCCAGTGGACCGTGAACGCCTACCTGCTGACCCTGGCCGGGCTGATCCTGGTGGGCGGGGCGCTCGGCGACCGGTTCGGGCGGCGCCGGATCTTCGTGCTCGGGGTGGTGTGGTTCGCGGCGGGCTCGCTGGTGTGCGGACTCGCGCCCGGCGCCGGGGTGCTGATCGCCGCCCGCGCCTTCCAGGGCATCGGCGGCGCCCTGCTGACGCCCGGTTCGCTGGCGCTGATCCAGGGGTCCATCCACTCCGACGACCGGGCCCGCGCCGTCGGCCTGTGGTCGGGGTTCGGCGGGGTGGGCGCCGCGGTGGGGCCGTTCCTCGGCGGGTGGCTGGTGGACGGGCCGGGCTGGCGGTGGGTGTTCCTGCTGAACGTGCCCGTCGCCGCGCTGTGCGTGCCGGTGGCGCTGAGACACGTACCGGAATCGCGGGACCCGGCGGCGCACGGGCGGTTCGACGTGGCCGGGGCGGTGCTGGGCGCCGGGTCCCTGGCCCTGATCACCTACGCCCTGATCGAGGCCACGAGCGGGTCGGCGCTGGTCGTGGCCGCGGCGGTGGGCGGGGTCCTGCTGGGCGCCGCCTTCGTGTACGTGGAGCGACACCGGCCGGATCCGATGGTTCCGCCGGACATCTTCGCCTCCCGGCTGTTCACCGCCGTCAACCTGGTCACCCTGTGCGTCTACGCGGCCTTCGCCGGGTTCTTCTTCCTCATCGTGCTCCAGCTCCAGGTGGTGGCCGGATACTCGGCACTGGCTTCCGGGGCCGCGCTGCTCCCGACCACCCTGCTGATGCTGCTGCTGTCGGCCCGCTCGGCCGCGCTCGGGGAGCGGATCGGGCCGCGGATCCCGCTCACGGTGGGGCCGCTGCTGTGCGCGGCCGGGATGCTGCTGACCCTGCGGATCGGCCCGGACGCCTCCTACGTACAGGACGTGCTGCCGGCCATGGTGGTGATGGGCTCCGGAATGGTCACCCTGGTGGCTCCGCTGACGGCGACCGTCCTGGCCTCGGTGGACCCGGGCCGGGCGGGCCTGGCCAGCGGCATCAACAACGCCGCCGCGCGGGCCGCCGGGCTCCTCGCGGTGGCGGCGCTGCCGCTGCTGGCGGGGATGGGCCCGGACGCCTACCGGTCGGCGGAGGCCTTCGACGCCGCCTTCGACCGCGCCATGCCCTGGTGCGCGGGGGCCCTGCTGGTGGGGGCGGCCCTGGCGTGGGCGACCGTACGCTCCCCTGCGCCCGGGGAGCCCCACCCGCACCAGCAGTGCCGCATGCAGTGCCCGGTCGGTGCGCCACCGCTGGAGCCACCGGCGGCGGCCGGGGGCGAGGAGTCCGGGGGTGCCGGGACCGGGGGTGCCGGGTGACGGCCTCTTCCCGGGGACCCGGCCGGACGTCCCGGTGGTGCCCGGCGGGAACCCGGAGGGGCGCGGCTACTGGTTCTGGCCGCCCAGCACGAAGAGGAGGTAGACGAAGAAGGCGAAGAGGTGGCCGACGAAGAGGTACGCGATCAGCCGGATGACCAGGCCGCGGGGGAACCGCGACTCGATGCGGCCCAGCAGACCGGCCGGCTCGGCCGCGGCGTCGGTGCCGGCGGCGGTCCCGGCCGTGGTGCCGGTGGCGATGTCGCCCGTGGTGGCGGCGGCGGTCCCGGCCGTGGTGCCGGCCGTGGTGCCGGTCTCCTCGGCCCCGGTGCCCTTCGCCCCGGACGTGGCCACGGTCTTCTCGGACGTGGTGGACATGTTCTCCTCCTTGGTCATGGGTACGGCTCCTCGGCTAACGGTGCTGCGTGGTGGCGGCGCCGAGGCACAGCCCGGCGAGATTGCTCTGCAGCAGGGTGTGGACGAACAGCAGCTCGGCTCCGCCGTGGCCCGGCGCGGCGATCCGGTGCGGGGTCAGCGAGTCGAAGTGCGCACTGTCCCCCGGCTCCAGCAGGTACTCGGTCTCCCCCAGGTGCAGCCGCAGCTGTCCGGTCAGCACGTACAGCCACTCCTCCCCGGGGTGGACCCGGACCAGCTCGCCCTGGCTGCGCCCCTGGGGCACGTGCACGCGCAGCGCCTGCATCCCCCGTCCGGAGCCCCCGGCCTGCCAGTACGTCCACCCGTCGGCCTCGCGGGCCCCGGGACCACCGGCCCGTACGATGGGATCGGCGACGGCCGGATTCTCACCCAGCAGCTCGGAGACCGTCGTACCGTAGGTGCGGGCGAGCCCGAGCAGCAGCGGCAGCGAGGGCTGGCGCCGTCCGGTCTCCAGGCGGGACAGGTGCGCGGGCGAGAGCCGGGCCCTGGCCGCGGCGGCCTCCAGCGTGAGGCCCGCGCGTCGGCGCAGCTCACGCAGCTGCGGCGCGACCGCGGGCAGGTCGTCGGGCAGGCCGTCGTCATGGCGGTCCGGGCCCTCGGCTCGGGGGTTCATACCCCTGATTGAGTCAGATTCTTACCCCGCTGGCAATTTTCTTGCCTCTGAGGCAAAACCGCCCCGTTCCACGCCCTCCTCACGTGAAACGGGCGCCTCCCTGCTCCAGGACCGTCTCCACGGTGTCCGCCTGCTCGGCGCTCTTGTCCGGCCGGTGGCGCAGGACCCGGGCGAAACGCAGGGCGACACCGGCCGGGTAGCGGGGGGAGCGCTGGAGTCCGTCGTAGGCGATCTCCACCACCAGTTCCGGCCGGACCCGGACGGTGAAGCCGTCGTCCCCCTGCGCCAGCTCGGTCAGCCGCCCGGTCTGCCAGCGCAGCATCTCGTCCGTCAGCCCCTTGAACGTCTTGCCGAGCATCGCGTACGCGCCGTCGGCGGTCCGCGCGCCCAGGTGCAGGTTCGAGAGCAGGCCGGTGCGGCGGCCGTGGCCCCACTCGGCGGCGAGCACGACCAGGTCGAGGGTGTGCACGGGTTTGACCTTCAGCCAGCGCTTGCCGCGCCGGCCGGCCGCGTAGGCCGAGTCCAGCGCCTTGACGACGACCCCCTCGTGGCCCCGGCCCAGCGCCCCGGCCAGGAACTCCTCGGCCTCGGCCGTACGGGCGCGCGGATCGTCCACCACCAGCCGGCGCACCCGCGAGGCCTCGGGGACCAGGGCGGCGAGGGCCGCGTGGCGTTCGCGGACGGGCAGGTCGAGCAGCACCCGGTCGCCGAGGGCCAGCAGGTCGAAGAAGTACGCGTGGACCGGGAGGGCGCGCCGGGCCGCCGCCACGTCCACCCGGGAGCCGACCCGGCTCGCGATCTCCTGGAAGGGCACCGGACGTCCGCCGACGTCCTGACCGATGACCTCGCCGTCCAGGATGAACCTCTCCCCCGGCAGGCTCCGCGCCAGTTCCACCACCTCCGGCAGCCGGTCGGTGATCTCGTCCAGCGAGCGGGTGTGGATCCGCACCTCGTCCCCCGAGCGGTGGACCTGGACGCGGATCCCGTCGAGCTTCTCCTCCACGGCGCAGGGCCCCAGCGCGACGAGGGCGTCGGCCACCGACCGGGCGGTTCCGGCGAGCATCGGCCGCACGGGCTGCCCGACGCGCAGGGTCACCCCGCGCAGCGCCGCGGCCCCTCCGCTCAGTACCGCCGAGGCCGCCCGGGCCAGCGAGCCCTCCAGCATCACGGCCCGGCGCAGGTCCGCGGCCGGTACCCCGGCGGCCTTGGCCACGCCTTCCAGGGCCACTGCGTCCAGGGCCCCCTGGCGCACCTCCCCGGACAGCAGGCCGCGCAGGAACGCCTGCTCATCGACGGTGGCGGCGCCCAGCAGGCCGTCGACGATCCGGCGCCGCTCCGCCTGCGCGCCGGGGCCCGCGACCGCGGCCAGCTCGGACACGGCCGCGTCCACGGCCCGTACGCTCAGGGAGGGCAGCGGCGCCGGGGCCGTGTCCCGGCCGAGGGTGCGCCACCCGATGCCCGGGCGGCCCTGCGGGAGGCGGCCGGAGAGGTAGGAGACGACCAGGCCGGCCTCCTCGGCGGGGGCGGACGCGAACAGTTGCGCGAGCAGGGCGGTCTTGTGAGAACGGGCGGCGGTCCCGGCGACCTCCCGGGACACGCGCGCGACCTCGGCCAGCAGCATGCGGCCCATCCTCCCGCCGCCCGGGCCGGCACGCAGGTCGGAGGTGCGGGCGGCCCGCGCGCGGCGATGAGGACCGCGGCCGGGTGCCGCGGCTCCGCGCGGCCGGGGACTGCGGCGCGTACGCGGCCGGGCACTGCGGCGCGTGCCCGGGACCGGGCGGCGCGTACCGCGGACGCGGTAGGCCGGGCCCGGCCGTGTAGTCCTGGAGAAGGGGCGGGGCTCCCCCTGAGGGAGCCCGCGCACGGCGATCTCTGGCTTTAGTGTTCCCGTATGAAGCCACGACTGCCCCGTCGGCGCCGCGACCGCCTGCTCGCCGGCGTCGCCGCCCTCGCGGTCCTGGCCGGCGCCGGTACCTGGACGGCGGCCGCCGCCTCCGGGGACGCGCCGGCCGTGCACCGCCAGGACCAGATGCTGAAGGTGCCGGGCCTGGAACCGCCGGGCGCCGGGATCGACACCTCCTACTTCACGGCCGGGGAGGGCGGGGAAAGGCGCCCCGCGGTGCTTCTCGGGCACGGTTTCGGCGGCAGCAAGGACGACGTACGGGCCCAGGCGGAGCGGCTGGCCCGCGACGGCTACGCCGTCATGACCTGGTCGGCGCGCGGCTTCGGCCGCTCCGGCGGCAAGATCGGGCTGAACGATCCCGAGCACGAGGTGAAGGACGTCTCCGCGCTGATCGACTGGCTGGCCCGCAGGCCCGAGGTGCGCCTGGACGCCGACGGCGACCCGCGCGTGGGCGTGGCCGGGGCCTCGTACGGCGGGGCCGTCGCACTGCTGGCCGCCGGGTACGACCGGCGGGTGGACGCCATCGCCCCGCAGATCACGTACTGGAACCTCGCGGACGCCCTGTTCCCGCAGGGCGTCTTCAAGAAGCTGTGGGCCGGGATCTTCTTCACCACCGGTGCCGCGGGCGGCCTCCAGCCGACGGCCGCGAACGCCGGTCCGCCCGCCCCCGCGGCGGCCCCCGGCTGCGGCCGGTTCGAGCCGCAGCTGTGCGCCATGTACGAGCGCGTCGCGGTGGCCGGGAAGCCGGACGCCGAGGCGCGCGAGCTGCTGGAGCGGCGCAGCCCCTCGGCGGTGGGCGACCGGATCAAGGTGCCCACCCTGATCGTGCAGGGCCAGGACGACTCCCTCTTCCCGCTGGACCAGGCCGACGCCATGGCCCGGACCATCGCGGCGAACGGCGCCCCCGTCTCGGTGGACTGGGCGGCCGGCGGACACGACGGCGGCATGCGCGAGTCGGGCCGCGTCGAGGCCCGGGTGAAGGCCTGGTTCGACCGCCACCTCAAGGGGGACCATGCCGCGGACACCGGCCCGGCCTTCCGGGTCTCGCGCTCCGGCGGCGTCGATTCCACCGACGGGCAGGTCAAACTGCGGGGCGCGAGCTCCGACCGCTACCCCGGTCTGACCTCCGCCCCGCGCCCCTTCGCGCTGTCCGGGCGGGAGCAGACCTTCGCGAATCCGGCGGGCGGCGCCCCGCCCGCGATCTCCACGCTGCCCGGCATCGGCGGGCAGTTCGCCGCCCTCGGCGCCGGGCTGTCGCTGGACTTCCCGGGGCAGAACGCCCGGTTCGAGTCGGAGCCGCTGACGGAGGAACTCCGGGTCACCGGCACCCCGACCCTCACCCTGAACGTGAGGTCGACGGCTGCGGACGGCTCCGCGGTCCTGTTCGGCAAGGTGTACGACGTCGGGCCCGACGGCCGTCAGCAGGTGCTGCCCGGTCAGCTGGTCGCCCCCGTACGGGTGGAGGACGCCGGTCAGGGCCGCGACGTCTCGCTGCGGCTCCCGGCGATCGACCACTCCGTCCAGGCCGGGCACCGGCTGCGGGTGGTGGTCGCCGCCACCGACCTCGGGTACGCCTCCCCCGCCGCCCCGGCCGCGTACACGGTCTCGGCGCGGGGGCCGCTGGCCGTGCCCGTCGCCGACGGGGTCCGCACGGCGGCGGCCGGCCTGGCCGCCTGGACCTGGTGGCTGCCGCTCGGCGCGCTGGCGGTGGCCGCGGGGCTGCTCGGGATCCGGCGCACCGGCGGGGGCCGCGCGGCGGTGCGGGCGGGCGCAGCGCAGCCCGAACCCGCGGCGGCCGACGTACCGCTGGACATCACCGGGCTGACGAAGCGGTACGCGAAGGCTCAGGACCGCTACGCGGTGCGGGACCTGTCCTTCCGGGTGGAGAAGGGCCAGGTGCTCGGTCTGCTGGGGCCGAACGGGGCCGGGAAGACCACCACCCTGCGCATGCTGATGGGGCTGATCACACCGGACGCCGGGGAGATCCGGGTGTTCGGGCAGCCGATCCGGCCCGGCGCGCCCGTGCTCTCGCGCGTCGGCGCCTTCGTGGAGGGTGCCGGTTTCCTTCCGCACCTGACGGGCCGGGCCAATCTGGAGCTGTACTGGCAGGCCACCGGCCGGCCGGCGGGCGACGCGCACATGGCGGAGGCCCTGGAGATCGCCGGGCTGGGCGACGCCCTGGAGCGGGCCGTGCGCACCTACTCGCAGGGCATGCGGCAGCGCCTCGCCATCGCGCAGGCCATGCTGGGCATGCCGGACCTGCTGATCCTCGACGAGCCGACCAACGGTCTGGACCCGCCGCAGATCCGCGAGATGCGCGACGTGATGATCCGTTACGCCGCGGGCGGCCGGACGGTCATCGTCTCCAGCCACCTGTTGTCCGAGGTGGAGCAGTCCTGCACGCACCTGGTGGTCATGGACCGCGGCCGGCTGGTGCGGGCGGGCGAGGTCGCCGAGATCACCGGCGGCGGGGACACCCTGCTCGTCGGGGTGGAGGGACCGGTGGAGGAGACCGTCGTCGAAAAGGTCGCGGCCCTGGAGGGCGTGGCCTCGGCGGTGGCCGGGGACGGCGGGATCCTCGTACGGCTCGACGGCGCGACGCCCGCCGCCCTGATCGCCGAACTCGTACGGCTGGACGTGCCGGTCTCGGCGGTGGGCCCCCACCGCCGGCTGGAGGACGCCTTCCTCACCCTGATCGGAGGTACGGCATGAGTGCCGTCCAGGAGACCGCGCCCGGCTACGAGCCGGGGCGGACGCTGCCGTTGCGCGTGGAGGCGCTGCGGCAGTGGCGCAGGCGGCGGACGCTGGTGATGGGCGGGGTGCTGGCCGCACTGCCCTTCGTCATGATCATCGCGTTCGCGGTGGGCGGCGGGCCGAACGACGGTCCCGGTGGCGGGAACGGCCGGATCAGCCTGATCGACACGGCGACGGCGTCGGGCGCGAACTTCGCGGCGACCTGCCTGTTCGTGTCGGCCGGCTTCCTGCTGGTGGTGCCGGTGGCACTGTTCTGCGGGGACACGGTGGCCTCGGAGGCCGGCTGGTCCTCGCTGCGCTACCTGCTGGCCGCGCCGGTACCGCGGGCACGGCTGCTGTGGAGCAAGCTGGTGGTGGCGCTGGCGTTCAGCCTCGGCGCGATCGTGCTGCTGCCGGTGGTGGCGCTGGCCGCGGGGACTGCGGCGTACGGGTGGGGGCCGCTGAAGCTGCCGACGGGCGGGGCGCTGGCCGCCGCCGACACCCTGCCGCGCCTCGCCCTGGCCGTCGCCTTCGTCTTCGTGTCGCAGCTGGTGACGGCGGGGCTGGCGTTCTGGCTGTCGACCCGGACGGACGCGCCGCTGGGCGCGGTCGGCGGGGCCGTGGGGCTGACGATCGTCGGGAACGTGCTCGACGCGGTGACGGCCCTGGGGTCGTGGCGCGAGTTCCTGCCCGCGCACTGGCAGTTCGCGTGGGCGGACGCCTTGCAGCCGCAGCTGGAATGGGGCGGGATGATCAAGGGGACCGTGGTGTCGGTGTCGTACGCGGTGGTGCTGTTCGCCCTCGCGTTCCGCGGGTTCTCGCGCAAGGACATCGTGTCGTGAGGGGCCGCCGGGTCAGTCCGGCACGTCGCCCGCTTCGGTGAGGAAGCCGCGGAGGTCGGTGATCGCGTAGCCGGCCTCCTGGGCCGCGTCGATGATCCGGGGCAGGGCCAGGGCGTCGAGGACGAACCCCCGTCGCCGTTGTTGCTGCCGACGTGCATCTGCAGGACGGCGCCGGGGGCGAGGGCGTCGACGGCCCGGCGGACCACCCGGTCCACGGTCATCCCGCCGTCGGGGCCGAGGTACCCGTTGGTGTCGGTGGTGAACTCGATCACCGCGTAGCCGAGGTCGTTGACGTCGGCTACGGACTCGTCCGTGGTCGCGCTGTACGGGAACCGGAAGAACGGCAGCGGCTCGGCGCCGGAGGCCTCCCGGATCGCCGCGTCGGCCCGACGGACCTCCTCCCGCCGCTCCGAGGTGTCGAGGTCGTCGAAGTACGGGTGGCTGTACGAGTGGTTGCCGAGGCCGTGGGCGGCGGCCATGGCCCGCACGGCGGCGGGGTGGGCCCGCGCGAACGCGCCGGTGGGGAAGAAGGTGGCGGGCAGCCTACGCCGGCGCAGCTCGGCCAGGACGATGTCGATGCCGGCCTCGTCCCAGGCGGCGTTGAAGGTGAGCGCCACGATTTTGTGGGTGGTGGGGATCCGGCGGAGTTCGGCTCCGAACCATGCCGCGGGCGGACGCGGCCCCGCCCGGCGCCGGGCCCGGGGTGCCGCGTCCGGCGCGGG
>NZ_JBGWAB010000090.1:0-33387 GCF_041862025.1 Streptomyces sp. AB3(2024) | reverse complement strand
CCGGCAAGCTGCCCTCGGCCGACTGACCCCCGTCGAATTCGAGACCGTCATGACCACACCGGCCCTCCAGGCCGCGTGACTCAACCTGTCACCCGAACCTGCATCAGACCCTCCTGGGCGGCGCGTTGGCGAGGGTGGCCTCGTAGTAGGCGACGGCGCGCGGGTTGTCGAGGTGGCGGCCGTAGTCCACGCAGGCTTCGCCCAGGGCACGCATGGTGGACGCGCTCGCCGCCGCCTCCGAGCACCTGGGCACCGCTCCGACGGGGCGTCTGGCTTGGGGGTGGCTCGGCCGGACCATCGGCTCCCGCACCGATGGCGGCCACTGGCTGCGTGTCCACTGCGGCGAGGCCGCCAAGACCCCCGCCACCAGGAACGAGGGCATCGCGCTCGCCGAGGAACGCGTGTCGGACAAGGTGTCCCGCCCGCACCTCCACGACCTGCACCGGTGGGAACGAGGGGGGTACGTCTTCGAGGCCGAACTGATCGACTACATCGCCCAGCCCGTCATCTCCCCGGAAACGCCAGACCTCACCGCGGACCCGGGACTACCGGACTCCTGGTGGGCCACCCTCCGAGAGAGCCTGGACGCCCTCAGCACGGCCGAGCCGCCCCGCGAGACCATCCGGCAGTCCTGGGCGGACCGCGTATTCCCCGAGTTCCTCGGCATCCCAGCGCCGGCCATCACCGCACGCGTCACCGGCCACGCCGATCTGCAGTGGGCCAACCTCACCCACCACCCCCTCGTCATCCTCGACTGGGAACGCTGGGGCGCCGTCCCCGTCGGCTACGACCCGGCCATGCTCTACGTCAACAGCCTCCGCGTCCCCACCGTCGCCGAACGCATCCGCACCGAGTTCGCCGACGTCCTCGACACCCCCGCCGGCCGGATCGGCGAACAGATCGCCCTCGCCGAAATGCTCCAGGCGGTCGATCGCGGCTGGTACACGGACCTGGCTCCGTTGCTGCGCCGACGAGCCGTGGAAATGACGGGTGTTCGTCTCCCGGAGTAGGTCTCACGGTCCAATGACATCCCGGGCAGTCCTGGAGGAGTAGACGTGACGCAGCAAAACACTGAGGAGCGGCCGGTTATCGCAGCGGCCATCGTGGTGCACGAGGGTCGAGTGCTCATGGTGCGGCGCAGGGTCAGCGAGGGCCAGCTCTCCTGGCAGTTCCCCGCCGGCGAGGTAGAGCCCGGTGAATCCCGCGAGGACGCCGCCGTACGCGAAACCCAGGAAGAGACGGGCCTGACCGTGAAGGCGGTCAGGCTCCTCGGCGAACGGGTCCACCCGGCCACCGGCCGGCTGATGTCCTACACCGCCTGTGAGGTGATCGGCGGCCACGCGCACATTGCGGACACCGACGAACTGGCCGAGCTTGAATGGGTTACCCACGCAGAGATCCCGCAGTACGTCCCCTACGGCCTGTTCGAGCCGGTACAAGAGCACCTCGAGGCAGCCCTGACCCGCTGACGAAGGACGTCGAGGTGAGTGGCGTCGCCAAGGACGCGATCCGCCCTCGGTCGCTGCCTGGTGGACCGGTGCCCCCTGGCTCCGGTCCACCGCCACCCCAGGGGCGGGAACGGCCGAGACGCGCATCCCCGACGGGGAAGAGCGTCTTGGCCGATAACTTGCTGCCTGGTCCGGGGCTGGGGTGAGCGATACCGGCTGCTGTTGGTCGCGGGTGACGAGGGTGCGCTGTTCGTGCATCGCGTGGGCCTTCGAATGTGGTTGGGGCCGCGGGGAGGCGACCGTGGACAGGCAGAGCGGCTCGCCCCTTGGGGTGTTCCGTGGGGCGAGCCGCTCTGCCTGGGTGGGAGCTAGGCGGCGTCGGCCTGTGCGTCGTCGAGTTCGGCTTGGAGGGCCTGCTTGACCCTTTCTAGGAGGTCCTTGCCGATGCGTAGGCCCTTGTCGCGAACGGCCTTCTCGATGTGGCGGCGCGATGCCCTGCCGCCACGTCCCAGCGGTGCCGTCCGCCCGATCTCGACCGCCTGCTCGAAGGTGGCGGCGGGCTGCTGCTCGGAGCGTTCGACGGGCGGAGTACCCGGCTCAGCCACATGCTCGGGTCGTGGCTGAGCCACCCCTTCAGCGGGCTGCGGTTCGGGCGCGGCGGCGGAGCCACGTTCGGGGCGAGGGCGCACGGCCCTGTCAATAGCGATGGCCGGCACTTGTGGTTCCGGGCGTGTGGGGCGGCGCTGGACGATGAGGTACAGGTGCACGGCTCCGGCCAGAGCGAGCGGGGCGATGGCGGGAAGGCGTAAGTCAGCGCGGGGTGGATGTGGCTGGCGGCGGCCATCTGGCGCAGCGCGTCGTAGGAGAGCGCGAACGCGGCCAGGGCCATCAGGGCCACTCCGGTGCGGATCGCCCCGGCCAGGGATATCCGGAAGGGCTGGGCAGAGGCGGCGGGGGCGGGGTTGTGCGAGGGCAAGCGTGGGGCTCCCTGGGGTGGTGGCTGTGGGGGTGAAGACTCGTCCCACTCGTCCCGTGCCTGGTCAGAGCTGGTACGGGTGGCGTGGTGGTACGGGTCGGACCCGTCCCGGCCTGGTGATCCGACCCTGTGCTGACCTGCGTGGGGACGGGTGGGACGGGTGTGTGAGGGTCGGGTGCGGCGGGTTGGTCAGGGCCGGCTGACGGCCCGTGGATGCGGCGAGTGGTACGGGTCCACCCGTCCCGGCCTTGCGACCCGTCCCCGCGCTGACCTGCGCTGATACGGGTGGGACGGGTGGGGGCGGGTCAGCCCCCAGACGGCTCGGGCATGACTTCGGGCGGGCAGTACCGGTCCCAGGCGTCGGTGAACTGGGCGCGGGTGAAGCCCTTGGCCTGGATTTCCTCGGGGAAGCGGCGCGTAGACGACCTGATGGCGAAGGGGTCCAGCAGGATCTGCGGGCGACGCGGGATCAGGCCTTGGGCGCCGTCGTTGGCCCAGGGTGCCTCCTCGTCGCGGTTGAGCATGGCGAGGAGCGTCCTGGTGGGTAGGGCAGCCGGGTCGCCGCAGGCTGCGAAGGCGCGGCGAATGTCGGCCAAGAGGCGGGTGTGCAGCGAGTTGTCCTGGTCGAGGGCGGCCTCATGCGCGGTCATCACCCGGCAGGCGGTGCGGGCACGCTCGGACCAGTCCCCTCCGGCGAGGTCGGCGACGATGACCAGCGGCTCCCAGGTGTCCGCGGCACGGTCCTCCACCGGCATGGCGACGGGCATCAGCCCCATGGCTTCCTTGCCGCGCGGGCGCAGCCACGCGGCGAGCCGGTCGCGCACCGCGTGCAGGGCGGGGGTGTCGCGGAAGGCGCGGAACTCCGAGACCTTCTCGCCGTTCCTGCGGCGCCGCATCCGCATGACCACGGACCGGTCCATGATCGTGTCGGGCAGATCGCCGATGCCGGCGAGGGCGGCCATCGCGAACGTGTGGAAGCGGACCACCTCGTGGTTCGGCCCTGCGACGCGCAGCGTGTAACGGCTCTTCTGGAAGCCCGCGTTGAGCAGGCCCCGAAGCTCCTCGTTCTTCTCCGCGACCTTCGCCGAGCCGAAGATCGTATCGACCTCGTCCACCAGGAGGGTCGGCGGATCCGATTCGCCGATCGACCGGAAGATCGCCGCAGCCGAGGCGTTCACCGTGATCAGCGGGTCGTGGACGGTCTCGGTGATCACGTCCAGGAGGCGCGACTTGCCGCACCGCTTCGCCGGACCCACCACCGCCAGGCGCGGCGCGTGCTGCCACACCCTCTGCAGATGCGTGGCCGCCACCCACAGCGTCACCGCCGTGAGCGCCTCGGGGCTCGGCAGCACCACGTACCGCTCGATCTGCGCGGCCAGGTCGACCAGCGCCTGATCGCCTTGCGAGCGGGGGCCGATTGGGGCGGAGCCGGGCTGGGAGGGGGAGGTCAGCGGCTCGGCGACTGCCTCCTCATGGGCGGTGTGGTCGGCCTCGGGCTGGCCGGGGACCGCCACCGGCGGCCAGAGCGCCTTCGTGGGCGCGGTGGCGGGGTCGGGGGTGTTGGGCATCAAGAGGGCGGCTCCTTTGTTGGCGGCCGGGTCGGCGGCCACCTCTCGGAAATGGGGCGGTAAATCCGGCTGGGCCGGGGTGCGTGGACAAGACAGCCACACCCCAGGCCCCCAAGTCCATAGATTGCTCTAACACTCCTGAAAACTTTTTCGGCCCCATAACCGTAGACCCGGAATCCCGGTCGGCGAAATCACTGCCGACGGTCGGTGCATCGCTCACGGCAGACAGGGAAAGGGTTCCCAAAGGTCCGCGGCGGAAGCTACAACACACCAATGCCACCGCGATCTCTTGAAATCGGACCCGCAGGCCGCGCCGCCGCTCAGGCCATCGAGCGCACCCGTGTCGCCCGCGGCTACTCCCATCGCCAGCTCGCCGCCCGCGTCCGCGCCCTCGGCCAGCCCATGACCTTCACCGCGCTCTCGCGCCTGGAACGCACCGTCCGGCGCTGCGATGTCGACGATCTCGTCGCCATCGCCGCCGCCCTGGGAACCCCGCCCCAGAGCCTCCTCGGGAACCCGCCGGCGGCCGGAGCGGGCGAAATATAGCCGACGATCCCCGGTTTCCCGAACCGGGGATTCTCCAGATCATTGGTGTTCCCGGTACGCCTGCCGTCCCGTTCCTAGCCACACCCTTGCCCATTTCACGAGAGGACACTCTTGCGTCGATCGCCGATAACCCCTGCCCGAAAAATCCTCGCCGCCGATGGAGCGGGCGGGAAGAGTCGGAAATCGATTGCCGAGGAATCCAGTGCCGTGAAGGAGGTGACTACAAACGACCGCCTGCTCACGGTCGAAGAAGCCGCAGAGCGCCTCGGCACCGGCGTGCGCTTTATCCGCCGCCTCATCGCCGAGCGGCGCATCCGCTACGTCAAGCTCGGCAAGCACGTCCGCATCGCCGACAGCGTGCTGGCCGCCTATATCGCCGAGCGGACCGTCGAGCCCGTCCGCGGGCGCCGCGTCGGCTACGGGCTGGTGGTCTGAGTGCCGCGCTCCCGCAGAAGGGCCCCGCGCCGCAGCTTCGGCGCGATCCGCACCCTCCCCTCGGGCCGCTACCAAGCCCGCTACCCCGGCACGGACGGCGTGCTGCGACCCGCCCCGCAGACGTACGAGAGCAAGCGGGAAGCGGAGCTGTTCCTCGCCCAGATCCAGGCCGACCAGGCCTGCAGCGACTGGATCGACCCGACCGCCGGCGAGGTGCTGTTCGCCGAGTACGCCCTGCGTTGGATCGAGGAGCGGGGCATCGCGGCCACCACCGACGAGCTGTACCGACGCCTCCTGCGCCTCCACCTGGAGCCGTCCTTCGGGGCGGAGTACGTGAACGCCATCAGCCCCGCCAAGGTCAGGACGTGGCGCGCGGAACGGCTGAAGGCGACCGGAAAGACCACGACGGCCAGGTCCTACCGGCTGCTGAAGGCGATCATGCAGACGGCGGTCGAGGACGAGTTGATCCGGCGCAACCCGTGCTCGATCCGCGGTGCGGGGCGAGAAGACGCCGACGAACGGCCCGTTGCCACCCTCGAACAGGTCTTCGCGCTCGCCGAGGCCATCGGGATCCGCTGGCGGCTGATGGTCCTGCTGGGGGCCTTCGCCTCCATGCGGCCGGAGGAACTGGCCGAGCTGCGACGCGCCGACGTCGATCTCGACGCGGGCTCGGTACGCGTACGCAGGGCCGCCCCGGAGCTGAACACGGGACGCAGGGTGATCGGAGATCCCAAGTCCCGTGCGGGCAAGCGGGAGATCATACTGCCCGGCTTCGTCCTCCTGGACGTCCGCCGGCATCTGGAGTGGTTCGCGCAGGACGGGCCCGAGGGTCTCGTCTTCGTGGGGGAGAAGGGCGCACCCCTGCGAGGTACGTCCTTCGGCCGCAAGTGGCGCAAGGCCCGCGATGCGGTCGGCATGCCGAAGGAGTTCCGCTTCTACGACCTGCGCCACACGGGGAACACCCTCGCCGCCGACACTGGCGCCAAGCTGAAGGACCTCATGGTCCGTGCGGGCCAGTCCTCGGAGCGGGCCCAGCTGATCTATCAGCACTCCACCAAGGAGCACCAGCGCAGGCTCGCCGCCGACATCGACGCCACCGTCCGGCTCCAGCAGGTGCCTGCTGACGGCGGGCGGCCCAGCCCGAATGGGACCGGGCGAATGTTCCTGCCCTCGGCGCCGACATCCGGTCGGACCGCTCGGGCCAGGTGATCCTCACGCGGGGCGCACATCAACCTGACGCCCCGTTAGGGCAGTTATGGCACGCGAATGGCACGCGAGCTTCGATAGGTCTAGACAACAAACAAGCCCCAGGTCTCTGACCTGGGGCTTTGTCGTGGAGCGGATGACGGGAATCGAACCCGCGCTATAAGCTTGGGAATCACCGGGTACTTGCGTAGCGAAATGGCCTCTGACCTGCGGAATGCTTCTGGTGGCGACGTTCCGTCCGCTCCGGTGCGAACCCCTTTTGACTGCTGCTTACCGCCCCTACTGGCACGTTATGGCACGCCGGGAACGCCCCGCTGACGCAGGAGGCGACGCCGTGCGCCTGGGGCTGGCGAACGGGCCTGACGCGGCCTGAGGGCGCTTGACCAGTAGGAGTCGAGCGCTGTCAGGCTGGGTCTACGGAGCTCCGCCGCTGTTCTGCCTGAAGGCTGCGTACGCCTGGCCGATCGCATGGAGCTTCCCGGTGAACAGAGCGCCGAGGAAGGCGGCGAGGCCGAACACGGCGAATGCAAGGGGGATGGCGGCCATCAGGTCCGCGCCGCCCATCGTCCCGACCGTGAATACGCCGAGCGCGGCAAGGCCCGCGCCGACGAAGACCTTTCGCACCCCGCGAAGGTCTGGCACCTCCGGTCCCGGCTCCGCTGGCAATGCCTCCGCGTCCAGCAAGGCCCCGTACGCGGACTGGGCCTGCCGGGTGGCCACGCTCAACGCCATCGCGCCGAGGGCACGTGCAGTGGCTTCCCGGTCCTCAACCAGGCCGCCGAGCTTGTCGGCGAACGCCGTCCGAACCTTCTGGCCGTGTTCTTTTAGACGGCCCCTGTCACCTGCATACCCGGGGATTCCGGCCGCCGACTTCGAGCTGTCCGTCACGGCTGTCATGAACGCCGAAGTCTTCTCATGGGCGGATGCGAGTGCCTCGGCACGCTGCCTCCCGACTGGGGCTCCCACCACGGCGGCGAGTGCCGGCAGCACCTCAAGTGCTTCCGTCACGACCTCTTCGCCCTCTTCGGCGTACCCCTTCACCATCTTGCGCCAGTGATCACTTATGCCACGCCAGCTGGACACGAGGAGGACGGTGCCCGCAAGCCCGACGCCGAAGAAGGCCAACTCCTTCTTTTCCTGGTGTGTAAGTCCGGCATCCGCTGCGGTGGCCGCTGCCGTCTTCTGTGCCGAGGGTGCCGTCTTGGCGGCTTTTGCCCGATTGTCCTTGTCGATGGACAGCCCCGCTGTCAACAGCATGAAGCCGAGGAATCCAATGACGAACGCTGCACCGATCGCGTTGCCCACGATGCCGCCGATCACCGTCGTGTACGACTTCCTGGGCGACCGGGGTGGCCGTGTGTAGACGGCCCGCATGTCGTCCCACGGCACGGGGTCCGTGTACCCAAGCTCGGTGGCGGCGATCCGTGCTCTGTCGATGCGTTCCTCGGCCGCTGTGGCGTAGCGGGCACGCAGGCGGTCACGGTAGCCGGGCTGGGGTATGGCCGTCGGCGGTAATGGAAGCGTGGGCGGGGCCTCAGTGGCGGTCGGCGCGGTCAAGGCCGTGGTCCTCTCTCTTCGGCATACCCGGGGACACGCCAGGTGCGGGCCGCCGGTTGCATTCGGATCCAGAGCGCCTAACGCTCGGCCCCCACAGTGCACACCACTAAGGTATGGGCAGCGGGGGATCAAGGGGGCCGGCAGCGTGGGATCAGGGGCAGAGACGGCCGCCAAGCGGTTTCACAATGCCCTGCTGGGCCTTTACGCGCAGGCCGGCGAGCCCGCCTACCCAGAGTTGGTGTCCCTGGGCAAAAAGCGGCACCCCCAGGTCGCGCTGAAGAAGTCCTCCCTCGGCGATTGGCTCAGCGGCCACACGGTACCTGCCGACGGTAAAGCCTTTACTTGCCTCGTAGCCTGCCTACAGAAGATGGCAGCGGATCGAGGCCGAACGGTTGCCCCTATCCCATGGGAGGACCTTCGCGCGGCAGCACGCCGAGAGAAAGCCCTCAATAGGGTGCATCGAAAGCCTTCAAGTGCGACTTGGCATACGGATGAGGTTCTACGAGTAGAGACCATCGGCGCACTGAGGCCAGTCGATGCACTTAGGTACGAGGTGCACGCGTCGTTCAAGGTCGATACAAGCGAGTCACACACGTCGGACCTCACCGCCTATCTACCCCGACCAGTCACTCTCGACGGTCCACTACGCGAGGCGATTGCTAGCGCCACCCAGTCCAATCAGCTAGTCATCCTTGTAGGGGGATCTTCCACGGGAAAGACGCGAGCATGCTGGGAAGCAGCGCATGCAGTCTTGCCGGATTGGAAGATATGGCACCCGCTTGCTCCCGATCGCCCCCAGGCTGTAATCGAAGCACTACGCAACAACCACTTGAAGCCCTACAGCATTGTTTGGCTCAATGAAATGCAGCAATACCTGCTTCCGCAGCCAGACGGGCCGAAGGTGGCCGCTGCACTTCAAAACCTCCTAGCCGATATCTCCGAGGGCCCGATCCTCCTACTCGGAACAATGTGGCCAGACTACTGGGAGCTTTTGGCCCCTGGAGCCGATGACGAGGGTGAGCTGGAGCTTGCTGTAGCCAACGGAGCGGTTGGGCAGCTTCTGGAACAGGCCATCACGATCACCGTGCCGGAGGCCTTTACTCCGACAGAGTTGGATGCTGTTGCCCACCTGGTCAGAGGAGATCCCAGACTCGCTCTCGCGCGGCAGCGAGCCAGCAATGGACAGATCACACAGTTCCTGGCCGGCGCACCCACCCTCTGGCGTCGCTACGAACATGCGGATGCGCCCTCACAAGCGATTCTCCACGCAGCCATTGATGCTCGACGCTTTGGGCACGGCCGTCTACTCACCGAGGGGTTCCTCAAGGAGGCCGCTTCCGGATACTGCAAACATATCTGGGACAGCCTCTCGGATAATTGGTTCGAGCTCTCACTGAATAAGCTTACGAGGGATTATAGGCGACTCCCCGGGCCATTGATTCGATATAGGTTGCGGCCCGACGAGGGGCCCATCACCGACGACCCCCTCTATTATCTCGCGGACTACCTAGAGGAAAAAGGTCGAATCGAACGTCAAAAGATTCCACCTGAACAGTCCCTCTGGGATGCCTCGGCGCGACATTCGCTGCACCCTGCGGATCTGATTCAGCTCGCCAGGTCGGCGCAAAACCTGAAGAACGAACATTGCGTCGATCTCTACGTGCGAGCATCGGAGTATGGAGACGCTGCAGGAATCCACTGGCTAATTCGTACCGAAATCGGTCGAAGGCGGCTTGCACGCGCGGAGGCTTTGATCGATAACTACGCTCCGTCGGGGCGCCTCTATGCAGAACTTTCCGCTGCAGCGTCTACTGGTGGTTTGGTTCGCGAGGCAGAGCGTTTCGCCAAGAGGGCTTTCCTCCTTAGCGACCCCACTGGATTGCGTCGCCTGGCCTACGACTTCGCAGCCTCAGGCCACGAAGAGACTGCAGAGCGCTTGTACAACTGGGGCGCCGCATCTAACGACACGGTCGCCATTAGCTGGCTTACGCGCCGACGGCTAGCTCAGGGACGTCGCCAAGAGGCAAGGCACTTTGCGGAAGCGGCACTCTCGCTCGGTTTCCCCGCCTCCCTGATGGACGTGGCGCACGACTACCTATCGAACGACGATGCCGCCGAAGCCGACCACCTCTATCGGAAGGTCGCTGAACTTGGCCACGTCAGCGAGCTCCGGCGGGAAGCTGAGGAAGTCTCACGCTATCGGCAACACAGGACGGCGCTCCACCTGTACCAGGCTGCAGCCCGAGCGGGCGACCCTCTTGCCCTCCAGTGGCTGTCGTGGCAGCACGAGGGCAGAGGTGAGCATCTTCGTGCGGAGGAGCTGGCGCACTCCGCGGCACGGCTCGGCAACGCTCATGCACTTCACGGCCTTGCCCACCTCCGGCTCGGCGCAGGCAGCCAGGACGAGGCCCGGCGGCTGAACCTCTTGGCAGCGAGCATGGGCGACACCAACGCCCGTGACTGGCTGGCCAGGAACTCATCTTCCTCGTCCGATTCGGACGATACTCGGATGCCACCCCCATCCTCCTGACCTGCGTCGTTTAAGACGAAGCAGGCCAGACCGATCGCCGGACACCCCTCGGACGGGGTTCCGTGCCTCCACGAAACAGGCCTCGGGCACGGGGTCTCAACGAAGGGGACGGCATGGAAAACCAGGCGAGCCACAAGCCGGCGACAGCACGACGGGATCGGATGGCCCGGCGCGTGGCACAGACCATCGGCTTCGGCCTCCTGCGGGGAGTAGCGACGGGCCTCGGCGCACTGCTCACTCCCCCGATCGCTGGGTGGCTCCAGGGGTTTTGGGGTTGAGTTGGTGGGGTGGTTGCCTCACCAGCACCCCCAGACGGATTGTCAGACCCATCACGCAGACTGTCCTGGGCCGGGGGTTGTCCCTACCCACTTCCGACGATCAGGGAGACACAGCGTGGACACCGAAGACATCCAGCACGCCGTTGAGGACTTCTGGCTCCGGCGGGACAAGCAGGAGAGCGAGCTGGATGACGGCGGAAAGTCAGGCGGAGCGGCCAGGGGCAACGGGCACATCAAGGCCCTCGAAGCCCTGGTGAAGGGCATCTTCATCGACTGCGGGATCCCCGAGGACTGCATCAAGACCGGAAAGCCCTAC
Source organism: Streptomyces sp. AB3(2024) (assembly GCF_041862025.1). Taxonomy (NCBI): domain Bacteria; kingdom Bacillati; phylum Actinomycetota; class Actinomycetes; order Kitasatosporales; family Streptomycetaceae; genus Streptomyces; species Streptomyces sp. AB3(2024). The sequence continues at coordinate 22,527 of NZ_JBGWAB010000090.1, read as the reverse complement.
TTGCCCGGCTACTACCGCGTCCGCAAGCAGTGGGACCTGGTCGTGAAGTACAAGGGTGTGCTGGTGGCTGCATTCGAGTTCAAGTCCCAGGTCGGGAGCGTCGGGAAGAACTTCAACAACCGATTCGAAGAGGCGCTGGGCAGCGCCACCGACATCGAGGCCGCACAGCGGAAGAACGAGGAGAGCCCGTTCGGGCAGGTACCTCCGTGGCTCGGTTACGTGTTCATCCTGCAGGAGACCCCCGAGACGGAGAAGGAGGGGAGGGACACGCGGGCTATGTTCCCGACAGATGCAGCCTTCGAGGGCATGTCGTACAACCAGCGATACCAGGAGATGATCCGGCGGTTCATCGGAGAACGCGTCTACGACGCAGGCTGGTTCATCACCTCGAAGCGTGCCGAGGGCGAAATCAGTTACCTGGAGCCCCTGGCAACGGCAACGTCGGACGTCCTTCGCGCAGCCATTGAGGGGCGTGTCAAGGTAGTCAAGGCGATGCTGAAGGAGTAGGACGTGGACGGCCCCGGTGAGCACCCAGGCCTTGGCTGACTGCGATGCTCACCGTGCCAGATGTAACTAACCCGGGAAGCCCAGGTTCTTCAGGTAGGTAAGGCGAGCGTCTATGGCGGCCGAGAACCGAAGCCAGTTGAGCTTGTCGACAGGCTCGTTGGGCTTGGGGTTCGAGGATGACGACGTGATGTAGCACGCAGCGTTGTAGAGCCGCTCAGACATGAGCCTTTGGCAGAAGACGCCGAAGCGCTCCTGGTAGGACATCCCATGCCAGATCGGCTCTACAGGCAGTGCGCCTTTGGACGGCTTAACCGGCCGACGGGATCCTTCTTCGTCCTGCATGATGAAGAAATATCCGAGCCAGGGCTCCTCGCCCGGGTACAGCTCGGCCAGGGCCGCGTGCCGCAAGTCAATGGCGCTGCCCAGCGCCTCCTCGACTCGGTTGTTGTAGTTGTTCCCGAACGAGGGTCCGCCGAGTGCTTTCAGCTCGAAGGCAGCCACGAGAGTGTCCTTGTGGACGACGACCAGGTCCCACTGCTTCTGGGGCCGGTAGTAGCCAGGCAGTTCAAGGCCCTGCGACTTGGTGACGCGAATGCTCTCAGGCGGGTACCCGGCGTCGAGGAAGAACTTCGACAGGAGGACAGCGATGGGGTCGAAGTGCTTGCCGCCGCGTACGGAGCCTGCCGTGCCGGCGCCCACAGCGGCCTTAATCGCCGACTGCTCGCGCTGTAGGTCCTTGGCGCCCCAGTAAGCGGCTACGGCGTCCTCGAAGTCTTGGCGGGTGACCGTCAAGATCCGCTCCTCCTAGTCAGGCAGCTCGGCGAGGCCGTAGACACGCAGGGCGGCGGTCGTAGCAGCCTCCGCGTCTCGCCTATCGAAGGCATCGGCCAGTGCTACCCGATCGCTCTCGCTGATCGCCGCCGGATCAGGCACACGGATCTTACGCAGGTACTGGGCCTGGAAGCGGAGGGTTCCCCCACGCATCTTGACCGCGTACGCCTCCACGAAAGCCTCCGCGACCTTGGACAGCAGCAGGCCACCGAGTACGCGCATGTCCCAGACGTCCGAGACGATGAAGTACAAGTTGTGGTGAGGGTACAGGCCACCTTCGTCGAGGACCGGATGGATCCTGAGCTTCATGTCCGGAAACAGGAGCTTCTGCCTGCGCGTGAGGCGGTGATCAACCTTGTCGATGGTCTTGTACCAGCGCTCCGGCTGTTTGACCGCGACGTACCGCTTACGCAGGGCTACGCCATGCTCCTTGAAGTATGCAGCGAGTCGCGGAAATGCGCTGAGGTCGACCAGGTCGCCGCTAGCTGTCCAAGGGTTAACCAGGCGCGTGCCGTTCCAGTCGAGCGTGCCGCTTGTGGTGTCGCGGACCATGGCCATGGGCAGCAGCCGGTCCTCTTCGACTAGGTCCGCGTCCTTGGTGAGGAAGACCTTGTCAGCTCCGGTGGCGATGCCGATGCCGACCTTCGTTCCCGTCTGGGTGTCCTCCAGCAGCCGGAAGCGCTCGGTGAGGTCTTCGAGGACAGCGAGTCTTGCGGGTGAGGCCGCCGGCCAGGAGTCTTCGTCAGGGAACCAGTGGGGCATGCGAGCCGCCTGGAACGAGTCCCCAGTGATCGCCCCCGGGGCATCGCTCAGGAACCAGGCAGCAAAGTCTCGTGCCTGCTTGGCACCGAACGACCGCGTGGTGTCCGCGGCTACTGCTTCACCCTGGTCACCGTTCGAGATGAGGGTGATGGCGGGATAGGCCGAAACCTGCTCGTCGAATGCGTCGACATCATGCATGACGAGCGCCAAGTCCATGCTGAATTGCTTGGTCACCAGCTCCCGGAGCCGGCGGCCGTACTGGTTTCGCATCCAGCGGTCAGCGCAGATGAAGCCCAGGCGTCCACCGGGCTTGAGGCTCCGGAGCGCGACCTCGTAGAACCCGACGTAGATGTCGGCCCGACCGCCCATGGTGGAGCAAGCACTGCGGTAGGCCGCCATTCGGTCGTCCGGTACATCTTCGAGTCGGATGTACGGAGGGTTGCCCACGACGTAGTCAGCCGGATGGAACGTGTCCGACTGCAGCAGGTAGTCACCTTGCCCGATCCAGGCTTCTGCTACCTTCCGTGCCTCTTCCGGGGCCTCTCCTGCATCGAGCAGCTCGTTTTCGACCAGCGCACGGCTGTCACGCACGTTGCGGTCCAGAAGATCAAAAGCATGGACGGCGTCGAGCGCGTCCGTGATCGGACGCTTGTGCGCGCGGCAGGAGGCGCTGACCCGCGAGGCGATCGCACTGAGGAAGGCGCCTCCACCGCAAGCCGGCTCCACGATCTTCAGGTCGCAGAGGTCCTTGTCGGCGGTGTAGCCAAGGAGATCGAGGATGAGATCGACCACCCAGCGCCGCGTGAAGACCTCGCCGTGCTCCACCGCCTCCGTCGGAACATCCGGGAGGTCATGCAGGTCGTCGGGGAGCGAGAAAAGAGTGGCCACGGTTACGACAGTACAAGGGTTGGTTTTGCCGGTCGCCTTTGTCCACGAACGGGTGGACCAGGAGATCACTCATCCCCTAGCGGCGTCCCCGACCGCCTTGCGGTGCTCGGCGATGCCTTCTTCGCATCCTCGGATCGCGACGGCCTGGCCGCCCGGGTCGCTGAGGTGCAGGCGTACGCGAACGCCTGCGTCGGCACGCTCGGCAAGTATCCCGGCGACCGGGGGCTGGGCGGCGCGAGGAAGGTGCCGGAGAAGACCAGCTACAAGTCCCGAAGCGCAGTCAGAACCTGCCCCAGTAGGAGTGGGGTCGTATGTCGACCATCAGATGATTCGCTGACACCGTACGAGGGCCGTGCCGGCACCTCGGCCCAGACGAACTTGCCGGGGTGCGGACGACGGGGATGGTAGCCCCAGCGCGTGGCCATGGTGGCGGTGAGCAGGAGGCCGCGGCCGCCGAGGTCACTGTCGCTCGGGCTTTGGGGCGTCGGCGGGCGAGGGTCGTTGTCGCTGACCTGCAGGACGACGCCCGTCGGGGTCGGCCAGAGCCGCAGGAGGATTGTGTCCGGAGCGGACGGTGCGGCGCCTGGTTGCACCAGTGGACGGGCGTGCTCGATCGCGTTGGTGGTGAGCTCCGAGACGAGAAGGCGAGCCACCTCAGTGCCTTCGGCCGGAAAGTCCCAGCGTCGAAGTACGTCGACGGTGTGGCAGCGGGCCCAGTAGGCGGCGCTCGGGATGGCTGCGAGCGAGAGATCGCTGACGAGAGGCAAGGGCTGGCTCATGCGAGTGGCTTCCTCGGCGGCGTGGCCGGGTGGCAAGCGGTGTGCCGTGGGTTCTGGAGGTGGCCCCCGGGCGGCGGGAGGGGTGCCTCCCGGGGGCTCGCCGGCTCTCGTGGGCTACTTCGTCGCGATCACGTAGACGCTGCCCCACTGGCGCTTCGGGTTTGCCATGGCGGAGTCGAACGTCCACGGCTCGACGGTGCTGAAGCCGGCCTCGGTGAAGAGCTGGACGAGCTTCTCGTGGTCGTAGGCCCACAGGTGCTGGGTGTACGCGGGGTCGTCGTCCTGGTCGCGGAAGACGAGGTTGACGAGGTCGAGCTGGGTGTTGATGTCGCCGAGGCAGTTCCGCTTGGCGTACCAGCGCTCGATCATCTCGGCGGAGGTGCCGAGGGAGCCGGGGTAGCGGCTGAGGGCGAAGGCGGCGTCGGGGACGCCCGTGATGATCTGGCCGCCGGGCGCGAGGACGCGGTGGGCCTCGATGGCGTACTGCTTGGCCGAGCGGGGGTAGTCGATGTGCTCCAGGAAGTGCTCGGAGAACAGCGTCTGGGCGGTGTTGTCGTGCAGGGGGATGCCCTCGCGGACGTCCCAGAGAAGGTCGGCCGGCGGGACGGCGTCGATGTTGAAGAAGCCGTCGATCCGGTGGGCGCCGCCGCCGATCTGGACCTTGGCGGGCTTGTGGTCGATCCGGCCGTTCGGCCAGGCGCGCCGGCTCGTGTGGTGGGAGCGGTGGAGTTCGATCTCGCGGGCGGCGGCGCGGAGGCCGCGGGCCAGCCCGTGGGTGGTGGCCGGGTCGTCGAGGAGGGAGGCGATCTGCTCGCCGAGGAGGTCGACCGAGGGCATGCCGGAGGTGCTCATGACAGGGCTCCTGACCATGAAGGGGTCTGGGTGACGTGGTGCTGTGGGTGAGGCGGTGGATTATGCGGCGCTGGGTGCCGGAGCGGTCCACTGCTTGTTGCGCATCAGCGTGTACTTGATGTCCACCAGGCGCGGGGCGATGGTGAGGGAGAGCTCCTCGACCGGGTGGAGGTGGCCGGTGTCGTCCTGCTCGGCGCGCCAGATGCGGTAGGCGAGGTTGGGGTAGGCCGGGTTGATGCCGATCTCGCCCTTGGGCATCGTGCCGTTGAACGGGGCGACGATGTCCATGTGGTTCCAGTAGTTCCAGGCCTGCAGCGCCTTGTACTGGTCGAAGTAGAAGTAGAAGTCGGGGTAGCGGCCGAAGGTACGCAGCTCCCGGTGGATGAGGTGGCCCAGGAGCGGGCCGAGCTGGGTGGCGAGGGCGTCGAACTCCCAGCGGGTGTGGTGCCAGGCTTCGGGGATCTCTCCGGGGCTGAAGAGCCGCGCGGCCACGAGGTGGCTGATGCGCTCGACGAGGTACGTGGCGGCGTACTCGGGGTCGAGGGCGGGATCGACGCGACGGAGGAGCGTGGCCAGCTCCTCGGGCCGGGGGCGGAACTTCGCGAGGTCGAACGTGCCGGACAGGGCCGGGAAGGAGGCGAACAGCAGCTCCTTGTAGAGCCAGTTGTTCAGCTCCCCCAGTTCCGCCAGGCGGCGGGTATGGCGCGAGGTGGAGTGGAGCATCAGGTACTCCGCCACGGCCTCGAAGTAGAGGTAGCCGAGGATCGGCAGGCGGGGGATCGTCTCGTCGAGCTGGTGGAGGAATGCCTTCGGGGCGATGGCTGTGCCTTGGTAGGCCACGGTGGCGGCGGTGGCGAGGAAGGCGGCCGAGTTTTTGACGCGGGCCACGACGGTCTCGCGGAGCTGGTGCCGCTCGTTCTTGCTGAGCAGGTATTCGAGGTGGCTGTAGATCTGCAGATGGATGAGGCCCAGCCGGAGGTAGTCGATGCCGGCCAGCCCCCGGTACGACTCGGGCGGCGTGTCGATCTCGATGATCAGTGGGGTGGGCCGGCGGTCGGTGATGCCGAGCTTGGCCAGGAAGGCCGGCGCCTCCCTGGTCAGGACGTACGAGGCCAGGTTGTGCATGCGGAAGCCCTGCTCGGTGGGGGTGAGCGGCGCGCAGTAGATGCTTCCGACGAGGCAGCCGCCGGAGGGGTAGAGCATGCCCTCCTGGTTGATCTCCTCCAGTGCGTGGGTGACGTGGAGGAGGTGCAGCTTGCCTTCGCCGCTCAGGGCGTCGAAGAGGGAGTTGTGGCGCAGCAGCCGGCCGTTCGGGGTGCCCTCCGCGAGGCGCTGGTCCCATGCGGCGGCCTGGGCCGTGAGCGGGTCGACGGGATCGGCGGGGCTGGGGATCAGGCCGCTGCCGTAGAAGGCGTGGGCATCGGCCCATAGGTGGTAGGCGTCGAGGAAGTCCACGGTCACACCAGCCCTGCTTGAGCCAGCGCGAAGCGGAGGGCCTCGGGGCTGCTGGCCCCTGTCAGGTGGGCCTTCTCGGAGGTGAGGACCAGGTCGAAGGCCAGGCCGCGGTACTGATCGAAGGCCGGCTCGCGGACGTGCCGGGCGTCCGGCCACCAGGTGGCCTTCGGGAGCCGGTACCGGTCGAGGGCGTCGGCGGCCTTCAGGATGTCCGCCAGCGACTCCGCCTTCGAGTGGTCGTGCCAGTCGTCGGCGGTGAAGGCGTCGTACGGGACGTCGTGCAGGCGGACGGCGGTCGCCGCCTGCACGATCCGGCGGGGGGTGGCTGTGAGGCCGAAGTGGCCCCACACGGTGTCTGCGTTGGCGGCGAGCCAGATGGCCGCCCGGGCGCCGTGCCCCTGGTCGTCCTTGTCGTGACGGCGCTGGCAGTCGTGGACGGCCGCGGCCACGACCACCGTGGCGGTGTCGGCGTCGTCGAGCCCGTGGCTGTCGGCGAGTACGGCAGCCAGTGCGGCCGTACGCATGCTGTGACGGACGCCGTGGATCGAGGTGTACAGGCGGGGCGTCGCCATCCAGGCGGCTGGCAGCGCGGACTGGTTCAGCAGACTCCGCGTGGCCGAAGTCAAGGCTGGCTGCGCTGTCTTCGTGAAGTCGGGCCGGTTCTCCTCGATCCACTCGACGGTGGCCTGGTCCATGTACTGGTGGAGCGGCAGCTGCCGACGGGCAGCCTGGTCGATCAGGGTTGCGGTTACTGGGGTCGTGCTCATCTGTGCCCACCCCCTTGGTGGTCTCCGCGGTGACGTGCTCCTACCTGAGGGGCGCGGCCTGCTGCTCGCGCTCCTTCCGCTCCTGCTCCGCGGCCTCGAAGGCAGCGGTGAAATCGGACAGCTCCTGCTCGGTCATCAGCGTGACGCCCAGCTCCGCCGCCACATCCATGATCTTGGCTGTTGCTTCGTCGCGGGCGGCGTCCGAGGCGTCGTCGTCGAGCAGCAGCTCGAACTCGGCGTGGTAGCCCCACGCCTCGCTCCACTTGACCGCGATCTCGACGTCGTCGAAGCGGTAGTTGTGCCGGAAATTGAACGCCTCGTGCATGGCGGCCTCGAAGCCGAGGCTGTTGAACACCTTCACCGCGGCGGACACGTCGGCGGGGGCGATCGCGAGCTCCGTCTCCGCGAATGCGGAGCCCTGGCCGATCTTGCTCCCCTTGAGGGTGATCTTGGCGGTGCCGGCGGCGGTGTTGTCGGTGACCTTCAGCAGCTGGTCGGGCAGCACGTAGAAGTAGATGTGCTTGTCGTCGTTGCCGAGGTCCTCGCCATCCGCCTTCAGGCGGGCGACCAGCTGGTCGTGGGACTCCTTGGGGAAGCGGGCCCGCATCTCGATCTCGATGGCCACGGGGTGGTGTCTCCTCGTTTCAGGCATGGCGAAGCCAGCCGGACCTTGCCGTGGGGGCCCTGTCCGGTTGGCCACGCGCTGTGGAATTGGTGCTCAGGGTGGGTGGTGCGGCTGGGCCGGGCTCAGCCGCACCGCTCGTGTGTCAGCCCAGTTCGCCGAAGCGTGCCTGGACCACACCGGAGTGCAGGTACGTGGGCAGCTGGACGCCACCCACCGACGAACGGCTCGTGGCGACCTGCTCCTCCGTCTCGCTGGGGAAGGCCTCCAGGAGACGCAGGCACTGCTGGACCCACTCACGGGACGCGGGCCAGTTACCCAGATCGCGGTGGCGCACCGCCAAGGCGTAGGCAGTCTCGGTCGCCGCCCAGCGGTCGCTCCCCAGCTCACGCTGGAAGATCGACTCCAGCTCGTCGGTGGAGGCCAGGCGGGTCTGGTTGGTCATGGTGCCCTCTCAGATCAGACGGTCGTACCCCAGTGGTGTTCAACGCGTCGGCGTCCCACCGGTGACGCCGCACTCCACCGTCAGTACGTGTAGATCTCGGCCAGCGTCTTGTAGTCCTGCAGCTCGTCCTTCTCGAACCACAGCTCCACCTCCTGCTTGGCCTCCTCCGCGTTGCCGGAGGCGTGCACGAGGTTCGCGACAGCCTTGCCGGTGGCGGTGCTGGCCGCGGAGCTGTAGTGCGAGAAGTCGCCACGCACGGTGCCGGCCGGGGCCTGGTTCGGGTACGTGCTGCCGACGATCTTGCGGACGGTGGCGACGGCGTCGTAGCCCTCCAGCACCAGGGCGATAACCGGCCCCTGCTGCATGAACGTGGCGAGGACGTTGTAGACCTCCGCCCCCAGCCTTTCTTCAAGGTCGAAGTAGTGGCGACGGGTGAATTCCTCGTCCATCCACTTCATCTTCGTTCCGACGATCTTCAGCGCGGCGTCCTCGAATCGCGTGATGATCCTGCCTGCCAGGCCACGCGCCAGCGCATCGGGCTTCAGCAGAACGAGCGTGCGCTCCACGGTGTGTGCCTGATCCTCGGGCATTGTCTCCCTTTCGCCTTGCTAGCAACCGGAGATGACGGGCGATCAGCCGTCACCTGCTGAGGTTACCGGCGTCGGCGAACCGGCCAGGCCGAGCGTCGGTGCCCGGTGGCCGCCAGGAGCGGATACGGCCTCTGCGGGTACTGGATCAAGGATCCGAATCGAGCCAACTTTCCTGTCCTGCCTATCCGAATCGAGCACGCATCTAAAATCTCCCTGTGGCCGTCCGGCCCCCGTGTACATGTCGACTGGGTCCCGGATCCGGAATTGTGATCAGGTGAATTTCCGCCCCGGTGACTCCGATTCTTCATGGGCGCGCCCTGCACGACCATGAAGCACCAGTGCAGTTGGAGTGCACCTTCAGCGCACGGGTTCCTGCACCGAGAGCTGCGACGACGAAGGGGCGGCGCGTGGAGGTCATCGAACTCTGGAGCGGGCGGTACGCGTGCATGCTCCAGTCCGCGCTCCGGCTCACCAACGAACAGTTCGCCGCTCAGCTCGGCATCGCCGTCCGAACCGTCGCAACCTGGCACTCCGACGCCGCCGTTGTGCCGCGCAAGGAGATGCAGCAGCTCCTCGACTCAGCGCATGAACAGGCGCCGTCGGCGGCCCGCCAGCGGTTCGCCCTCCTGGTCGCGAACGAGCGCAGCGCGGCAGCGCGCAGTCCGGCCGGCGCGCAGGCGCTCCGGGTCGCCATTGCCCTGGTCACCCACGACGACCAGGTCCTGCTGGTGTGCCGGCGGCACGACGACGCGTCCGGGATCACGTGGCAGTTCCCCGCCGGAGTGATCAAGCCCGGAGGCAAGGCCGAGACCACCACAGTGCGGGAAACCCTGGATGAGACGGGCGTTCACTGCGCCGTACGCCAGCACCTGGGCAGTCGCCTCCACCCGGTGACCGGCGTGCTCTGCGAGTACTTCCTGTGCGAGTACCTGGCAGGGGAGGCTGCCAACGCCGACGCCGCGGAGAACGCGGACGTCATGTGGGTTCCGAAAAACTCACTCACTCGGTTCATCCCCGTCGATACGATCTTCCCACCCATCCTGGCCGTCCTGGAGGAGCAGACGTGACGCAGCAGAACGCTGACGAGCGAGCGGGTATCGCCGCGGCCATCGTGGTGCACGAGGGCCGCGTGCTCATGGTGCGGCGACGGGTCAGCGAGGGCCAGCTCTCCTGGCAGTTCCCGGCTGGCGAGGTCGAGTCCGGCGAAGGCCGGGAGGACGCGGCCGTGCGCGAGACCCACGAGGAGACCGGCCTGACCGTGAAAGCGGTGAAGGTGCTCGGTGAGCGTGTCCACCCGGCCACCGGTCGGCTGATGTCGTACACCGCCTGCCAGGTGATCGGCGGCAACGCGCACGTCGCGGATACCGACGAGCTGGCCGAGCTTGCGTGGGTCGCTCACGCCGAGATCCCGCAGTACGTCCCGTACGGCCTGTTCGAGCCCGTGCAACAGCACCTCGACGCGGCCCTGGACCGCTGACGAAGGCCGCAGAGCGCAATGATCGAACGGGTTCGCGCCGTCCTCGTCACCGCTGACGACACGATGCTGGTCATCCGCCGCACCAAGCCCGACATCCCCGAGTACTGGGGCCTCCCCGGCGGCGGCGTCGAGCCTGGCGACGAGTCCCGGGAGGCCGCGCTCCACCGGGAGATCCACGAGGAGATCGCGGGGAAGGCCGACATCGTCCGCCTCCTTCACACGATGGAGTCTGACGAGGAGCGTCAGTTCTTCTACCTCGCCCGCATCAAGACGTGGTCCTTCGAGGACCGCACCGGCCCCGAGTTCAGCGCCGAGGGCCGGGGCGCATACGCGCTGGAGGAGGTCCCGCTGACCGTGGAGGGGCTCGACGGCATCGACCTCAAGCCCGAGGAGATCGTCCACGTCCTGAGGGGTGCCATCAGCGCCAGGACCCTCGCCCCATCCAGTCGCTGAACGACCCAGGCGTTCTTTCGGGGAACACCTGCTGTGGCCCCTGGAGGAACATGGTCGCCGCCAGTGATGGTTGCGGCCTTCGGCTACCGTCCGCTTCGGCGAACGCCTGCGGCGAGCGGTGTGGACTTTTCCGCAGGCTGCGATCCGCCCTCGGTCGCTGCCTGGTGGACCGGTGCCCCCTGGCTCCGGTCCGATCCCGCACCCCAGGGGCGGGATCGGCTAAGACGCGCTTCCCCGCCGGGGAAGAGTGTCTTAGCCGATAACTTGCTCCGCTTGGAACGAGGTGAGCGGTTCCGGCTGCCGTCGGTCGTTGACGACGCGGGTGTGCTGATGTTGCGTCGTGCGAGCCTTCGGCTGTGGGCGGTGCGGCAGGGAGACGACCGCGGACGGGGCGAGCGCTCCGCCCCTTCGGGTGCTCCGTGGGGCGAGGAGCCGGGGTGGGAGTCAGGCCACGTTTGCCTCGGCAGCATCCAGTTCGGCCTGGAGGTCCTTCTTGGCCCTTTCGAGGAGGTCCTTGCCGGCGCCTAGTCCCTTGGCGCGCACTGCCTCTTCCACCCGGCGGCGCGAGACTCTGCCCCCACGGCCCAGCGGAGCGGTGCGCCCGATCTCGACCACCTGCTCGAAGGTGGCCACCAGCTGCCCGGACCGTTCGGCGGTCGGCTTCGAGGGCTCAGCCACTTGCTCGAATTGCGGCTGAGCCACATCTTCGGCCAGCTGCGGTTTGGGCGCGGCGACGGAGCCACGTCCGGGCCGTGCGCGCATGGCCCTGTTAATTGCCGGGGCCGGGGCCGGTGCTTGTGGCTCCGGTGGTGCCGGGCGGCGCTGGACGATCAGGTAGAGATGGACGGCTCCGGCCAGGGCGAGCGGGGCGGTGGCGGAGATGACGCCGACGGTGACGTCGTCCAGTAGGAGACCTGTGTGGCCGGTCTGCTGGTTGAGGCGGACGGCGTGGAGCACGTTCGCCCAGATGCTGGTGGCGGTGGCCAGGCTCACGAGGCCAGCCACGTACAGGCGGGCCCTCAGGTGGGCGGTCCGCAGTACGAGAAGGGCGCCGATCCCGATGGCGATGAACCCGTCGATGACGAGGGGAAAGGCGTAAGTGAGCGCGGGGTGGATGTGGCTGGCGGTGGCCATCTGGCGCAGCGCGTCGTAGGAGAGCGCGAAGGCGGCCAGGGCCATCAGGGCCACTCCGGTGCGGATCGCTTCGGCCAGGGATATCCGGAAGGGCTGGGCGGGGGAGTTGGGGATGGGGTCGTGAGAGGGCAAGTGTGGGGCTCCCGGGGGTTGTGAAGGCGGCCGCCGGCGGGGTGGTGGCCGTGGCGGGGGTGAAGACTCGTCCCACTCGTCCCGTGCCTGGTCAGAGCAGGTACGGGTGGCGTGGTGGTACGGGTGGGACCCGTCCCGTTCATGTGGCCCGCCCTCGTGGTGACCTCGTCTGGGACGGATGTAGGAGGGGCGGGTGGGCCAGCGGGCGCCTTGACGGGTCAGGGGTTTGCGTGCGGGTGCAGGTACGGGTGGACCCGTCCCGCCCTTACGACTCGTCCCGGATCTGACCTGCGCTGATACGAGTGGTACGGGTCGGTGAGGGTCAGGGCCCTGGGCGCGGTTGCGGCATCGGGGCCGGACTGTGGGCGGTGCGTGCGGCGTTGTACGTGTGGATCGGCCAGCCCGTGGGACGGGTGGGACGGGTCGGGGAGGGTCAGGCCCCGGACGGCTCGGGCGGGGCTTCGGGCGGGCAGTACCGGTCCCAGGCGTCCATGAACTGTGCGCGGGTGAAGCCCTTGGCCTGGATCCCCTCGGGGAAGCGGCGCGTGGACGAGCTGATGTCGTAGGGCTTCAGCAGGAGCTGCAGGCGACGTGGGCACACGCCCTGGGTGCCGAGGTCGGCCCACGGTGCTTCCTCGTCGCGGTTGAGCATGGCGAGGATCGTCCTGGTGGGCAGGGCGGCTGGGTTGTCGCAGGCAGCGAAGACGCGGCGGATGTCGACCAGGAGGCGGGTGTGCAGCGAGTTGTCCTGGTCCAGGGCGGCCTCGTGCGCGGTCATCACCCGGCAGGCGGTGCGGGCACGCTCGGGCCAGTCGCCTCCAGCGAGGTCGGCGACGAGGACCAGCGGCTCCCACGTGTCCGCGGCCCGGTCCTCCACCGGCATGGGAACAGGCATCAGCCCGATCGCCTCCTTCCCGCGCGGGCGCAGCCAGGCGGCGAGCCGGTCGCGTACGGCGTGCAGGGCTGGGGTGTCGCGGAAGGCGCGGAACTCGGAGACGGTCTCGCCGTTCCTGCGGCGGCGCATCCGCATGACCACGGACCGGTCCATGATCGTGTCGGGCAGGTCGCCGATGCCGGCGAGGGCGGCCATGGTGAAGGTGTGGAAGCGGACCACCTCGTGGTTCGGCCCGGCGACGCGCAGCGTGTAACGGCTCTTCTGGAAGCCCGCGTTGAGCAGGCCCCGGAGCTCCTCGTTCTTCTCCGCGACCTTCGCCGAGCCGAAGATCGTGTCGACCTCGTCCACCAGGAGGGTCGGCGGATCCGACTCGCCGATCGACCGGAAGATCGCCGCCGCTGAGGCGTTCACAGTGATCAGCGGGTCGTGGACGGTCTCGGTGATGACGTCCAGGAGGCGGGACTTGCCGCACCGCTTCGCCGGGCCTACCACCGCCAGGCGTGGTGCGTGCTGCCAGACCGTCTGCAGGTGGGTGGCCGCCACCCAGAGGGTCACCGCCGTGAGGGCTTCCGCGCTGGGCAGCACCACGTACCGCTCGATCTGCTCGGCCAGGTCGGCCAGCACCTGGTCGCCTTGCGTGCGGGGACCGATGGGGGCGGAGGCGGGAGGAGCGGCTGGAGCCTTCGGCTCGGCTACGTCGGCCTCCGGGACGGCGTGGTGGGCGCCGGGCTGGCCGGGGACGGCCACCGCCGGCCATACAGCCTTCGTCGGGGCGGTGGCGGAGTCGGAGATATTGGGCATCAAGGGGGCGGCTCCTTAGCTGGTGGCCGCGCGGGCGGTCACCTCTCGGAAACTGGGCAGGAAATCCGGCGAGGCCGGGGTGCGTGGACAACACAGCCACACCCCAGGCCCAGAAGTCCAGAGATAGCTCTAACGCTCCTGAAAACTTTTCCGGCCTCATTGCGGTAGGGCCGGAATCCCGGTTGCCGAAATCACCGAAGGTGGCAGCCGCATCGCTCACGGCAGACATGAGAAGGCTTCCCATCGGGTTGTGGCGGAAGTTACAACACACCAATGCCACCGCGATCTCTTGAAATCGGACCCGCCGGACGGTCCGCCGCGCAAGCCATCGAGCGCACCCGCGTCGCCCGAGGCTACTCCCAGCGCCAGCTCGCCGCCCGCGTCCGCGCCCTCGGCCGGCCCATGACCTTCACCGCCCTCTCCCGCATCGAACGCAACGTCCGCCGCTGCGACGTGGACGACCTCGTCGCTATCGCAGCCGCCCTCGGAACACCGCCCCAGACCCTTCTCGGGAACCCGCCGGAGGCCGGAGCGGGCGCAATATAGCCGACGATCCCCGGTTTCCGAAACCGGGGATTCTCCAGACCATTGGTTGCTGTCGGTACACCCGCTGTCCCGTCCCCTGCCACACCCCTGTCCATTTCACGAGAGGGAACTCTTGCGTCGATCGCCGATAACCCCTGTCCGCAAAAACCTCGCCGCCGATGGAGTGGGCGGGAAGAGTCGGAATGCAATTGCCGAAGAATCCGGTGCGGTGAAGGAGGTGAACACGAACGACCGTCTCCTCACGGTCGAGGAAGCCGCGGAGCGTCTCGGTACCGGCGTGCGCTTTATCCGCCGCCTCATCGCCGAGCGGCGCATCCGCTACGTGAAGCTCGGCAAGCACGTCCGCATCGCCGACAGCGTGCTGGCCGCGTACATCGCCGAGCGGACCGTCGAGCCCGTCCGCGGGCGCCGCGCCGGCTACGGGCTGGTGGTCTGAGTGCCGCGTGCCCGCAGACGGGCCCCGCGCCGCAGCTTCGGCGCGATCCGCACCCTCCCCTCGGGCCGCTACCAGGCCCGCTATCCCGGCACGGACGGCTTGCTGCGGCCCGCCCCGCAGACGTACGAGAGCAAGCGGGAAGCGGAGCTGTTCCTCGCCCAGATCCAGGCCGACCAGGCCCGTGGCGACTGGATCGACCCGACCGCTGGCGAGGTGCTGTTCGCCGAGTACGCCCTCCGCTGGATCGACGAGCGGGGCATCGCGGCCACCACCGACGAGCTGTAGCGACGCCTCCTGCGCCTCCACCTGGAGCCGTCCTTCGGGGCGGAGTACGTGAACGCCATCAGCCCCGCCAAGGTCAGGACGTGGCGCGCGGAACGGCTGAAGGCGACCGGAAAGACCACGACGGCCAGGTCCTACCGGCTGCTGAAGGCGATCATGCAGACGGCGGTCGAGGACGAGTTGATCCGGCGCAACCCGTGCTCGATCCGCGGTGCGGGGCGAGAAGACGCCGACGAACGGCCCGTTGCCACCCTCGAACAGGTCTTCGCGCTCGCCGAGGCCATCGGGATCCGCTGGCGGCTGATGGTCCTGCTGGGGGCCTTCGCCTCCATGCGGCCGGAGGAACTGGCCGAGCTGCGACGCGCCGACGTCGATCTCGACGCGGGCTCGGTACGCGTACGCAGGGCCGCCCCGGAGCTGAACACGGGACGCAGGGTGATCGGAGATCCCAAGTCCCGTGCGGGCAAGCGGGAGATCATACTGCCCGGCTTCGTCCTCCTGGACGTCCGCCGGCATCTGGAGTGGTTCGCGCAGGACGGGCCCGAGGGTCTCGTCTTCGTGGGGGAGAAGGGCGCACCCCTGCGAGGTACGTCCTTCGGCCGCAAGTGGCGCAAGGCCCGCGATGCGGTCGGCATGCCGAAGGAGTTCCGCTTCTACGACCTGCGCCACACGGGGAACACCCTCGCCGCCGACACTGGCGCCAAGCTGAAGGACCTCATGGTCCGTGCGGGCCAGTCCTCGGAGCGGGCCCAGCTGATCTATCAGCACTCCACCAAGGAGCACCAGCGCAGGCTCGCCGCCGACATCGACGCCACCGTCCGGCTCCAGCAGGTGCCTGCTGACGGCGGGCGGCCCAGCCCGAATGGGACCGGGCGAATGTTCCTGCCCTCGGCGCCGACATCCGGTCGGACCGCTCGGGCCAGGTGATCCTCACGCGGGGCGCACATCAACCTGACGCCCCGTTAGGGCAGTTATGGCACGCGAATGGCACGCGAGCTTCGATAGGTCTAGACAACAAACAAGCCCCAGGTCTCTGACCTGGGGCTTTGTCGTGGAGCGGATGACGGGAATCGAACCCGCGCTATAAGCTTGGGAAGCTCATGTTCTACCATTAAACTACATCCGCACGGTGGTCCAGTTGCCTGGAGCCTTACCGTTGCACACTGTACCCCATGATCGACCCGCGGTGAATTCCCCCGTGGTGCGGCGGTCCGCGAAGTGGTGCAGCAGGGTTCGTGCGTGCGGGAGTTGGGGCGTAGCGTGAGGGGGCGGAGCGGCGGCTGGAGTGGGTCCCGATCATCCCCTAATGTGGCGATTCATCGCAGTACGGCTCGTTGGGGAAAGGGACTCGATGGAGCACACAGTCGTCCGTTGTGCCGAAGGGCATGTTTTCAGTACCGCCTCGTTCCCGTTGCAGCACCTCGGTGCCGGCCGGATCGGTCCCGGGCGGCTGCTGCGCTGTCCGCGGTGCGCGCGGCTGAGGCACGCGGTGCCCGTGGGCGGCGTCAAGCGCTAGGCGGGCGGGCGGGCCGGCCGGCAGGCCGGGCAAGGCGGGCGCGCGGGCGTCGCTCCGATTGGGGGTGGCCCGCGCGCTCTGCGTATCCTCGGGACGTGCTTCTCTCCGACAAAGACATCCGGGCCGAGATCGACAGCGGACGGGTTCGCATTGACCCGTTCGACGAGTCGATGGTGCAGCCCTCCAGCATCGACGTGCGTCTCGACCGGTTCTTCCGGGTGTTCGAGAACCACCGCTACGCGCACATCGACCCCGCCGTCGAGCAGGCCGACCTGACGCGCATGGTCGAGCCCGAAGGGGACGAGGCCTTCATCCTGCATCCGGGCGAGTTCGTGCTCGCCTCGACGTACGAGGTCATCTCGCTGCCAGAGGACATCGCCTCCAGACTGGAGGGGAAGTCCAGCCTGGGCCGTCTGGGTCTGGTCACGCATTCGACCGCCGGGTTCATCGACCCCGGGTTCTCGGGTCACGTGACCCTGGAGCTGTCGAACCTCGCCACCCTGCCGATCAAGCTCTGGCCGGGCATGAAGATCGGGCAGCTGTGCATGTTCCGCCTCAGCTCGCCCGCGGAGTTCCCGTACGGCAGCGAGCGGTACGGGTCCAGGTACCAGGGGCAGCGCGGCCCGACCGCCTCGCGCTCCTTCCAGAACTTCCACCGCACCCAGGTGAGGCACGAGGCATGAGCGCAGTACGGGAGAACCTGACCTACGAGGGGTTCGGCAACGCCGTTCGCGAGCTGGCGCAGACCATCGCCGACGACGGCTACGAGCCGGACATCATCCTCAGCATCGCCCGCGGCGGAGTGTTCGTGGCCGGCGGTCTGGCGTACGCGCTGGACTGCAAGAACATCCACCTCGTCAACGTGGAGTTCTACACCGGAGTGGGCACGACCCTCGAAATGCCGGTCATGCTGGCGCCGGTGCCCGAGGCGATCGACTTCACCGACAAGAAGGTGCTGATCGCCGACGACGTCGCCGACACCGGCAAGACGCTCAAGCTGGTCCACGACTTCTGCCTCGGCCACGTCGCCGAGGTGCGGTCCGCGGTCATCTACGAGAAGTCGCACTCCCTGGTGAAGTGCGAGTACGTGTGGAAGAAGACCGACGAGTGGATCAACTTCCCGTGGTCGGTCGAGCCGCCCGTGGTCAAGCGCGAGGGCCAGGTCCTCGACGCGTGAACGACGAGAGGGGCCCGGTGCGCAGTGCGCGCCGGGCCCCTCTCGCGTACCCGGGGCTTAGAGGGTCCCGAGCTTGATGATCGACAGCAGGGCGACCAGCTGGATGGCGGAGGCGCCGAGCGCCTTCTGCCACGGCAGGTCGTGCGACTTGCTGATCAGTGAGGTGAAGAGGGCCCCGGCGGCCACCCAGGTGGCCCAGCCGAGGATCTGGACGAGCATGTTGTCGCCGCCCAGGAAGATCGCGAACAGCAGGCGCGGCGCGTCCGTGAGGGACATGACCAGCATCGACAGGCCTACGGTCGGCTGCCACGCGCCGTCGCCGCCCAGCTGGCGGGCCAGGGTGTGGGTGACCCCGCCCAGGATCAGCCCGCAGATGACGAAGGCCACGCCCGTGCTGAGGGCGATCGGGACGGCCTGGGTGAGGGTCGCCTTGATCGCGTCCTCACGGGCCTTGTCGAAGCCGAAGACCGCGAGGAGGCCGTAGAGGAAGGTGACGGTCAGGGCCGGGCCCCAGACGGCGTAGTCGCGCATCTGGAAGAAGGTCGGGCCCGGGCGCAGGACGATGCCGCGCAGCAGTTCCTTCCACGGCAGCCGCGGTCCGGCGGGGGCGGCCGGGGCAACGCCCGCCTGGTAGGTCGCGCCGTTGCCGTACGGGTCCTCGCCGACGGAGAAGGCCTGGGTGTGACCCGGGTCGTTCGCGTACGAGGGCTCGTGCGGAGCCGCGTACTGGCCCTGCGGCGGCTGCTGCGCGTGCTGCGGGCGGCTGCCGTACGGGTCGAAGTACTCGGGCTCGTCGTGGCCCCCTGCGCCGCCCTGCTGCGGCCAGTGCTGCTGCGGGGGCGGGCCGGCGTTCGGGTATGGCTGGTGGCCGTACGGCTGCTGCGGCGCTTGTGGCGCCTGCTGCTGACCGTACGGCTGCTGCCGAGGGGCGTGCGGGGGTTGTTGCGGGGGGCGGTTGTTGTCCCGGCCCCGTCCGATCCTGAATCCAGCCACGTGATCGAAAGTACCTGCTCCGCGCGGCGGCCGTGGCCGGGCCGTCGGAACACGTGGCCTTTGCGGCTGACCTGTGACATCCCCTAGGGGTACCCGGAGTCGGTGGGTTTACATTGCTACGTCGAAGTCTGTGGGGGTTCGTTACGTTGCCTACGGAATGCGCGGATATTGGGCCCGTAGGTTCGTGACCGCCGCCGCCACCGAGTCACGAACGACCACGGAAAGAGCCCCCATCGTGCGCAGCACCCGCCGCACCACCCTCCGTACCGCCGCCGTCTTGGCGCTGCCCGTGGGATCAGCGTCAGGTCGAGAAGCCGAAGCCGGAGCCGGTCGCCCCGAAGCCGGCGGTCGCCGCCACGGAGACGCCGGTCCGGGTCGTCCCGAAGGGCGGCGTGAAGGCCGGTGCGGAGGCATGGCCGAGATGGGCGCGGCCGGGCTGGGCTTCGCGGCGCTGGGGCGCGGGCGCGGTCAGTCCGTACACGGCGACGGCCGGTCCCCCTGGCGGGGGACCGGCCGTTCGCGTGCGGTGCCGGGGCCTACTTGGCGCCCGCGGCCTCGTCCTTGACCTCGTCGTCCTTGGCCTTGGCCTCGGGCTCGGGCTTGGCCTCGTCCTTGGCCTCGGGCTTGGCCTCGTCCTTGGCCTCGTCCTTGGCCTCGTCCTTCGCCTCGGGCCTGGCTTCGGCCCCGTCCTTGGCCGGAGCATCGGCTTCGGTTTCAGGTTCGGCCGGGGCCTCCGCCTTGTCGGCGTCCGCGTCCGCGTCGGCCTTCGTCTCGGCGGCCGGCTCGGCTTCGGCTTCGGCCTTGGCCTCGTCGGCCGGAGCGTCGGCCTTGGCCTCGGCGGCCGGCTCGGCCTCGGGCTCCGCGTCGGCGTCAGCTGCCGTCTTCGCCGCAGCGGCCTCGGCTTCCGCTTCGGCTTCCGCCTTGGCAGCAGCCTCCGCCTCCGCCTTGGCCTTCGCTTCCGCCTCGGCCTTCGCCTTGGCAGCAGCCTCCGCGTCGGCCTTGGCCTTCGCTTCCGCCTCGGCCTTTGCAGCGGCGGCCGCCGCGGCGGCCTCCTCCTCGGCCTGCGCAGCGGCGGCCGCGGCCAGTTCGGCCTCCGTCGGCTCCGGGGCCTTGACCGACTCCAGCAGGAGCTGGGCGACGTCTACGACCTGGACGGATTCCTTGGCCTGGCCGTCGTTCTTCTTGCCGTTGACCGAGTCCGTCAGCATGACCAGGCAGAACGGGCACGCGGTGGAGACGATGTCCGGGTTCAGGGACAGGGCCTCGTCGACGCGCTCGTTGTTGATGCGCTTGCCGATGCGCTCTTCCATCCACATCCGGGCGCCGCCCGCGCCGCAGCAGAAGCCCCGCTCCTTGTGGCGGTGCATCTCCTGCTGGCGCAGCCCCGGCACGGCCGACATGATCTCGCGCGGCGGCGTGTAGACCTTGTTGTGCCGGCCCAGGTAGCAGGGGTCGTGGTACGTGATCAGGCCGTCGACCGGGGTGACCGGCGTGAGGCGGCCCTCGTCGATCAGGTGCTGCAGCAGCTGCGTGTGGTGGATGACCTCGTACTCGCCGCCCAGCTGCGGGTACTCGTTCGCGATGGTGTTGAAGCAGTGCGGGCAGGTCGAGACGATCCGCTTCGCCGACTTCGGCTTCTTCGTCGACGGGTCGTCGTCGTCCTCGCCGAAGGCCATGTTCAGCATGGCCACGTTCTCCTGGCCCAGCTGCTGGAACAGCGGCTCGTTGCCCAGGCGGCGCGGCGAGTCACCGGTGCACTTCTCGTCGCCGCCCATGATCGCGAACTTGACGCCCGCGATGTTCAGCAGCTCCGCGAAGGCCTTCGTGGTCTTCTTGGCCCGGTCCTCCAGCGCGCCCGCGCAGCCGACCCAGTAGAGGTAGTCGAACTCGGAGAGGTCCTCCGCGTCCTTCCCGATGATCGGGACCTCGAAGTCGACCTCCTTCGTCCACTCCACGCGCTGCTTCTTGGCCAGACCCCAGGGGTTGCCCTTCTTCTCCAGGTTCTTGAGCATCGTGCCCGCCTCCGACGGGAACGCGCTCTCGATCATCACCTGGTAGCGGCGCATGTCGACGATGTGGTCGATGTGCTCGATGTCGACGGGGCACTGCTCCACGCACGCACCGCAGGTGGTGCAGGACCACAGCACGTCCGGGTCGATGACGCCGTTCTCCTCGGCGGTGCCGATGAGGGGGCGCTCGGCCTCGGCCAGGGCGGCGGCGGGGACGTCCTTGAGCTGCTCGGGCGTCGCCTTCTCGTTGCCCTCCATGTCCTTGCCGCCGCCGGCCAGCAGGTACGGGGCCTTGGCGTGCGCGTGGTCGCGCAGGGACATGACGAGGAGCTTCGGGGACAGGGGCTTGCCCGTGTTCCAGGCCGGGCACTGCGACTGGCAGCGGCCGCACTCGGTGCAGGTGGAGAAGTCGAGGATGCCCTTCCAGGAGAACTGCTCGACCTGGGAGACGCCGAAGACGTCGTCCTCGCCCGGCTCCTCGAAGTCGATCTCCTTGCCGCCGCTCGTCATCGGCTGGAGCGCGCCGAGCGCGGTGGCGCCGTCGGCGTTGCGCTTGAACCAGATGTTCGGGAAGGCGAGGAAGCGGTGCCAGGCGACACCCATGTTGGTGTTGAGGCCGACCGTGATCGCCCAGCCCATGGTGGTGCCGAGCTTGATCATGGCGGTCAGGTAGATCAGGTTCTGCAGGGCGGCGTAGCTGAGCCCGTTGAACGCGGCGACCAGCGGGTACGAGGCCCAGTACGTGGCTTCATAGTGGTCGACGCCGTGGATGGCGCCTTCCAGGCCGCGCAGGGTCATGATCGCCAGGCCGATGGTGAGGATGACGTACTCGACGAAGTACGCCTGTCCGGCCTTGGAGCCCGCGAAGCGCGACTTGCGGCCCGCCCGGGAGGGCAGGTTCGCGAGCCGGATCCCGATCAGGGTCACGATGCCGAGGGTCGTGAAGAGCGCGATGAACTCGATGTAGAGCTCGTAGGGGAGCCAGCCGCCGATGACCGGCAGCACCCAGTCGGCCTTGAAGAGCTGGCCGTACGCCGTCACGATCGTCAGGCCGAGGGTCAGGAAGCCCACGGCGACGAACCAGTGGGCGACGCCGATGACGCCCCAGCGGTTCATCCTGGTGTGGCCTACGAACTCCTTGGCGAGCGTGATGCTCCGGGCCTTCGGGTCGTCGGTGCGGCTGCCCGAGGGCACCGGCTGGCCGAGCTTTACGAAGCGGTAGATCTGCGCGACGGCTCGGGAGATGAGCGCAACGCCGACCACGGTCAGGACCAGCGACACGATGATCGCGGCGAGTTGCATGGGAGGGCTCCTCGGGCGGGACTTACTAAGCGGTAACTTATTGAGTCAAGGCTTGAGGTTACCCAGTTCCCGCGCCGCAATGTAGGTGGGCGAGCGGTGATCTGTGTCGCTCAGGCATGCCTCTGTCGGTAGGCCGCCCGAGGGGTCTGCGCGAGGATCGCGAGATCCATCCCCAGCCAATGGCTCTCCACATAGTGCCGGTCGAGCAGGGCCATCTCCTCCCAGGGGAGGTCGGAACGTGCGCTGACCTGCCACAATCCGGTCATTCCGGGCCGCACGAAGAGCCGGTCGGGCCGGTTCGCGCGCGCCTCGGGCCGCGGCCCCACCAGCGACATCTCCCCGCGCAGCAC
This sequence comes from Streptomyces sp. AB3(2024), assembly GCF_041862025.1. Lineage (NCBI taxonomy): Bacteria > Bacillati > Actinomycetota > Actinomycetes > Kitasatosporales > Streptomycetaceae > Streptomyces > Streptomyces sp. AB3(2024). Next base: position 526 of record NZ_JBGWAB010000090.1, on the reverse strand, counting down.
GTTGAGCAGCTGCGGCAGCGCGTCCAGGGCGCAGTGGTCCACCAGTTCTCCGGCCCACCCCGAGTCCTCGGTGCGCAGCCGCCAGGTGCGGAACGGCCGCCCGCCGAGGCCGAGGGCCGGGTCCCGTACGAGGACGCCCGCGCGCCGGGTCGCGTAGAGCAGCGCGGCGGCCAGCAGCACCGGGACGGCGCACACCACCAGCAGGGCCAGCGCGCCGGCGAGGTCGAACACCCGCTTGGCCGGGGGCCTGGCCGGCCACGGCCGGCGCGGCCGGAGCGGCAGCCGCGGGCGGGGTCGGGGCCCCGGCCGGGCGGGGAGCGTGAGCAGCGAAGGCATGCCAGCACCGTGCCGGACGGCCGCCGCGGCCCCGGCGCGCCGCGCGGCCGGGCGTGGCGGCTCGAACCCGTTCGGGTGCGGGGCTCCGCCCCCGGGCGCCCCCCCCCCCCCCCCCCCCCCCCCCCCCCCACCCCCGCCCCCCCCCCCCCCCCCCCGCCTGCGCCCCGATTTCCCGGGGGGGCCGGGGGTT
>NZ_JBGWAB010000089.1:0-33559 GCF_041862025.1 Streptomyces sp. AB3(2024) | reverse complement strand
TCAAGACCGAGCTGATCAAGCCACGGCGGCCGTGGAAGACGCTGTCCGACGTCGAGCTCGCCACCGCCGAGTACGTCGACTGGTACAACCACCGACGACTCCACGGTGAAATAGGGCACATCCCGCCCGTCGAATACGAGACCAACCATTACCGCGAAACCACGAAACCCCAAGTCACAGTCACGACCTAGAGTCTCGATCAAACCCGGAACGGTTCAGATTGACGGTGCCGACCGAGGTGCTGCGCGAGGCGATCGTGGACGCACTGGTCGAGTTCGCGCCGGACGGGTCACGGCTGATGGTCCTGCTTGGTCGACTGGGCCTGGAGTCGCCGGGCGAGGTGTTCATCGAGGACGGCCTGTTCGCGTACACGCGGGTGCACCTGGACACGGTGAAGACCGATCAAGACCTGATCGCCTTTGCGCAGCGGGTGGTGACGCAGGTCGGGAGCGATCGTGTGGACGAGATGCTCCGGACGTACGGGGTTCGCAGTGCGCATGGCCAGTTCCAGCAGCTGATCTTCGCGGGCCTCGGGCCGAAGCCGAAGATCGTGATGGTCGACGCGACGCAGAACATCATCAAGGTCACGACGTACCGGCACCTGTGGATGATCTACGACCGGCCGCTCTTGTCATCGGGGCTGACGGTGCAGGCTCTCATCGACTGGTGGCGTACAGAGCACCCGGATCTCACCGCGGGCAAGGACGACGTCGCGGTCAGTCGCCTGCTGCGCCTTCGAATGTTCCAGTCGCTGCCGAAGACGTCCCCGCCGCAGCGCAGGTTCTTCTCCTCGTACTACGCCCGGGTCGACCGGCTGCACCCCGCACTGGGCTTCGAGCAGCCGGCCCTGCTCCCGGAGGTTCACCTCCACTACGACCCCTACTCTCAGACAGACCCCACCAACGACAAGGACCTGGAGCGGCAGCGGATGGACTTCCTCATGCTGCTCCCTGACGGCTCACGGGTCGTGATCGAGATCGACGGAGCGCAGCACTACAGCCGGGAGGAGCGGCTGGCCGAGGGTGTCCGGAAGATCGCTTCGCCGCAGCTGTACGGGGAGATGATGGCTGCGGACCGGGATCTGAGGCTGTCCGGCTACGAGCTGTACCGCTTCGGGGCGCGTGAGTTGCCGCCGGAGCAGCCGGACACGGTGGAGGCGGTCGTGAATGAGTTCTTTGAGCGGCTGCTGCCCGCTGCCGAATAGATCCGGTCGGGCCGAGCCTCATGGTGCCCCTCACTTTCGGATGGGGGCATCGTGCTGTCTCTACCGAGCTGGTATCCAAGGACGCGGCAGCCGTCTCCCAGCCGAGGTAGGACCGCCATGTTCGAGACCCCCGCCACCGCCGACCGGATGCTGGCCGCCCAGCAGCACGCCTCCGATCAGTTCGGCCTGCGCGCCACCGGCCGCCGGTGTGGGGGGACCGGGGCCGGACCCTGTCGTCGGCCGCCGGTCCGCACTGGCTCCGCGTGGTCTGCGCCGAGGCCGGCACCGACGGTGGAACGCTGTGGAACGGCCCGTCCACCTCCCGCACCCTCCCCGCCGCAGTGCCGCGGCCCGGCCTGTGCCGCATCCGGGACTGGCCCACCGACGGCTACGCCTACCGGGCCGAGCTCTACGCCCTCGCCCCCGACCCGCTGGTCTCCCCGCGCCCGTCCTCGACGACGACACGGGCCTGCCCGAGACGTGGTGGAAGGAGATGACGGCTGCCCTGGACGCCCTCGCCGACGTCCAGCCGCCGGCGGACCGCGAGGCCGTACGGGAGGAGCACCTGCGCCGCGTCATCACCGAGCTCACCGGCCACCAGGTCGAGGACGTCATCTGGTCCACCGCCCACGGAGACCTCTACTACGGCAACGTCACCCGCGGCCCGCACATCCTGGACTGGGAAGGACGGGGCTGCGCCCTGTACGACTACGACGCCGCCACCCTGTTCGTTTACGCGCTGCTGACCCCAGAGACGGCCGCCCGCATCCGAACCGAGCTCGCCCCCGTCCTGGACCGGCCCGAGGCACGCACCGGCATGCCCACCGTGTGCGCCCAGGTACTCCAAGCCCAGGACCGCATCGATTTCTACTCAGAGCCGGCCCGTGCCGTACACGAGCAGCTGGCCCGCCTGTAGTTCCGACTGGCGATCAGCGCATCATTCCTCGCCGAGCAGCAGCTACGTCTGGTCTGCCCGGAGGCGCAACCTCCAGCACCCGCACAGTCTCCCGCCAGCGGCTGGCTGGCAGGACCGGAGCAGCGAGGCTGTTGTCACTTGTCCACAAGGTCCACCACACGCCACCGCGCCCGCTCAGGCGACAGATCGAACGCCTTGACCGGCTCCCCGACAAGGCCGTCGGAGCCGACGAGGCAAGGGCAGCATCCGCCGTCCTTTGCGGGCAAGGCAATCCGGCGCAAACCTAGGGCCGATCTAACTACTCGTCAGTAAAGTCAGCAAAAGGTCAGCATTCGTCCAACCAGAGCTGATTACAGCCTGCAACACCTGAGACTCGATCACGCACCCCGAAGGCCGTCGGACGATGTCCGACGACCCCACTTCGGCAACAAGAAGCGGAAAGGGTGCCGCGCGCGCTGCGCCCGGCCGGGGGCGGAATGAAATGGCAGGTCAACGCACTCTTCCCCTGGGCTTCAGGTGAGTTGGCGGCAGTTCGGGGGACGGAATCGGAGGGCCGTCGTAGCCCTTCACCTCACCGAATCGCGTCCCGTTCATCCAGTCTTCGCGAGCTTGCGCGATATCATCGTGTGACCGTCCGATCCAGTTCCAGAACAATGCAATGCTCACGGGCATCGGCGCAGGTCAGACGGGTCTCGGATAGCTGCCAGTCAGCAAACTGTCAGCATTATGATCCGAGGAGTCGCGGGGACGTGGCAGCCACGACAACCGCCCACGGCATGGGCACCATTTTCAAGGACTGCGGGCACGCGTCCTCCTACTGGCCGAAATGCCCCCACGGCTGGAAGATCCGATACCGCAACGCGGCCGGGAAGCAGACCGAGGCATCGGGCTTTGCCACACGGGAGAAGGCCGCGGAGCGCCTGTCGACTGTTCACAACGAGAAGCAAGCGAAGCCGGCCAACCAAGCTAAGGCCGAGCGCATCGCGCGGTACGGCCAGATGCGCTTCGACGAGTACACCGCGGAGTGGAAGCAGGGCCAACGTCACCTCGCGCCGGCTTCGCTCAGCCACCTCGACTCGCTTCTGCAGCACCACATCTTCCCGGCACTCTCCAGTCGGCGCATGAATACGTTCGACCACAAGGTCGTCGACGGCTTCATACGCACGATGGAGCGCAACAGCGTAGGACTTGCGACGCAGTCCAACGCCTTCGACAAACTCAAAGCGGTCCTGCTTGACGCTCATCGGCTCGGCATCTTCGAGGACAACCCGCTTCTTGGTGTGCAGGCGCCCGTCTACGACCCCAAGAAGGCCGTCATCCCATCCGCCGAACAACTACGGGGCCTACGCGCCGCCGGCGACGACACCTTCATGCTCCTGGTCGATGTCATGAGCGGCTGCGGACTCCGCAATGCCGAGGCGGCCGCGGTCAACATCAGGAACATCGTGGCGGACGACGTCTATCGCGTCACCGAGCAGGTCAACCAGACCACCAAGCACTACGACCGCCTGAAGCACCGCAAGCTCGACGAGTACCGGGACGTACCTCTGCCAGCGCGAGTGAAGCAGACCATCGAGTGGTACGCCGACAAGTACGGCACCGTGGACGGCTACCTCCTGCGCCATCCGCACGATCGCGATCGCGCGTACCAGCCCTACCTGCTCCAGAACCAGTGGCAGAGACTCAAGCGCGCCGGCGCCCTCGATGTCCCTGAAGGCATGGTGATCTACGGATGCAGGCATTTCTTCGCGTCGAACTGCCTGGCTCATCGCATCCCGATCACCGACGTCGCGGAGTGGATGGGCCACAAGAGCCTGGAGATCACGTTCAAGATCTACCGGCACCTGCTGCCGGGGTCCATCGGGCAGGCAGCCAAGATCCTCAACGTAAGCCTAGCCGCTTAACCGAGCCCGTATACCACGGGATCCCCGGTCAGCCAAACCGGGGATCCTTCGGATCATTGACACCTGCCATAGCACTTCACACAAGAGGTCCGGGTGTCGAACGAGTTCATCTCCGCAAAGCAGTTGGCTGCCCAACTGAGCATGTCCGTGTCGTGGGTATACAGGGAAGCACACCGGTCAGGTCTCGCCAGTTACAGATTCGGGACCGGGCGTAGCGCAAAAGTCCGGTTCAAAGTATCCGAGGTTAATTCCTGGATACGACAGCGCAGGCAAACTACCTAACGTCACCTCCATCCCGAACGATTCAGCAAGGCAGGCCGGTGCCCACAAAATCCCTTCCCCGAGGCATGGGGACTGTATTCAAGCGTTGCGACGACCCGAGCGAAAAGTGGTCACGATGTCCGCATTCGTACGCGATCAGATACCGGAGTGCGAGCGGACGCCAAACAGAGGAAGGGGGATTCCGCACCCAGGCTCAGGCTACGTCACGACTTTCACAAATTTACGCCTCGAAGGCCAAGGCGTCAGCAAGTGCAGGTTTCAGATACGAGCGCGCCGAGAAGTACGGCCAAATGAACCTCACCGAGTACGTAGAACTCTGGAGGAAAGGGCAGCGGCACTTGGCCGCCTCCTCAGCTCGACACCTAGATTCGCTCCTCGAGCATCACATCATCCCAGTCCTGGGCAGTCGCCGCATGAACTCGTTCGACCACAAGGTCGTCGATGACTTTATCCGGACCATGGAAACAATGGGCACTGGGACAGCAACGCAATCCAACGCATTCGACAAACTGTCCACCATACTTCTCGATGCGCAACGGGTAGGAGTTTACGACTTCAACCCACTGGATGGCGTCAGATCGCCACAGTACACGCCAACGCGAGCCTCAATCCCCACACCTGCCCAGTTGCGGGAAATACGAGAAATCGGTGACGAGAAGTTCCGCCTCCTCTGCGACCTGATGAGCGGGTGTGGGATGCGGAACGCCGAAGCGGTCGCAGTAAACATCAACAATATCGCTTCCGACAACACGTACAGGATAACCGAGCAGGTTAACCAGACAACGAAGGCGTGCGGACGCCTCAAGCACCGGAAACCAGGCGAGTACCGGGATGTGCCGCTTCCTTCACGGATCAAGCAGGAAATCGAATGCTACGCTCGAACATACGGCACGATCGACGGCTATCTCCTAAGGGACCCACGGGACCCATCAAGACCTTTTCAAGCCTACCTGCTTCAAAATCAGTGGCAGAGACTGAAGCGAGACCACCCGTCCATCATTCCGGAAGGAATCGTGCTGTACAGCTTTCGGCATTTCTTTGCATCACAATGCCTCCAGCTTCGCATACCGATCACTGATGTTGCAGACTGGATGGGACATAAGAGCCTGGACGTGACGTTTAAGGTCTACCGGCACCTCATGCCTGGCTCGATCGCAAGCGCAGCATCGTCTCTGGATCTCGCCTTGGCCGCGTAGGAGCTGCGCAAATCACACCATCGGCGGATGCCTGCTCACGCTGCCGAACCGCTCCCAGGCTTCCTTCAATTGGGGCGGCCGGTCACGGCGCACCGCCATGCGCGGTGACCGGGCTCGACAGCCTGCGCGGGGCATCGCGACTGGCGCCGAGGGCTGGCACGCCCCATGGAGGTGTTGGGCAAGATGTCAGGCACACGGCCACCAGGTGCCGGGCGGCGGTCGTCAGAAGCATGGGGTCAGGCGCGTCACTTCAATGCCCTGAAGCCGTGAAACTGGCTGCGGAGCTGGCGGAGAGGGTGACAGGATTAAGGGAATGACGACCCAGCCGTTCCTGGCCGTAACGCACGTTGCGGCGCTCGAGTCCTTCCTCAACGGGATGGGCACTGTATTCCGGAAGTTCGACGAGCAGGACTCTGGCTGCATCTCATACGGCCTGGACGTAGCTGGCAGCCGCTGGTTCGTGAAGGCCGCCTCGAAAGCGACTGGCGTCTGCTCCCTACGCCGCGCAATCGCGGTCCACCAGGCCGTCTCCCATCCGGCCATCGTGTCCTTGGTGCACTCCTTCACCACGGACGAGGGCCTGGCGCTCGTCTACCCATGGGTGAGGGGCGAGGTCCTCTACCACCCGACCCGGTCTCGCCACGGCGGACGGGCCACGCCCGGCAGCCCTATGGCGCGCTTCAGGGCACTGCCGATCGTCCGGATTCAGGCCGCACTGGAATCCGTCCTGAGTGCCCACCTGGCGGTCGAGCAGGCCGGACTCGTGGCGGTCGACTTCTATGACGGCTGCATGCTGTACGACTTCGGCGAACACCGCATGACGCTGTGCGACCTGGACGAGTACCGCCCAGGGCCGTTCACGCTCCAGGCGGACCGGCTTCCCGGCTCCACTCGGTACATGGCACCCGAGGAGTTCAGCCGGGGCTCACTCATCGACATCCGGACCACGGTGTTCAACCTCGGCCGGGCGCTGCGCCTCCTGCTCGACGCGGGCGACGACGAGACCCGGTGGCGCGGCACCCCCGCCCAGCTGGCCGTCATCGAGCGAGCGACAGCCCCAGAGCCAGAGAGGCGATGGCCCTCGGTCCGCTCTCTGACCGATGCCTGGCATGCCGCAGCCTGAGCAGTTGACGGCCTCACCGGCGCAGCGCGCCGTCGACACCAGACCGCGGCCAGTGCGCGAAATCCGGCCAGCCTTGGCTCCCTGCTCGCCTTGATCAAGCCGAAAGGCCCTCAGCCTGCCCTTTTGGCCGATTAGAGTGTTCACGGACAACAGCGCCGATCAGGTGAGGCGCAGCGGAAGGGTGAGTCGGTACGGATGAGCGGGGTACCCACGCGGATCGGCCGTTACACGGTGGCGCGGGAGCTCGGCTCGGGCGGGATGGGTGAGGTCTTTCTCGCCTATACGCCGGCGGGTGATCCGGTCGCGGTGAAGGTGATCCGCAACGACAAGCTGGATCCGGTGACACGTGCGCGCTTCGAGAAGGAAGCCCTGATCGCCCGTACGGTGATCGGCACGAACCGGGTGGCCCGGTTCCTGGACGCCGACCCCTACGCCGACCAGCCGTGGCTGGCCATGGAGTACGTGGCCGGCCGCACACTGCTGACCTGCATCGACAATGACGGCGCCCTCCCACTTCCGATGGTGGCCAGCCTCGGCGCCCTGCTTTCGGAGGGGTTGGCGGCCGTGCATGCCGCCGGTCTTCTGCACCGCGACCTGAAGCCGCAGAACGTGATCCTGGGCAGTGACGGTCCGATGATCATCGACTTCGGGCTGGGCGCCTTCATGGATACCTCCCAGGAGACCCTGTCCCACAGCGGCATGATCATCGGCACGGTGCGCTGTATGCCCCCGGAGCAGGCGAGTGGCCGTCCGCAGGTAACCCCGGCCGCGGACGTGTACGCGCTGGGCACGGTCCTGCTGTACGCGGCCGCCGCCCACTACCCGTACGACGGGACGCGCTGGGAAGCCATAGCGGCGCAGGTCACCAATGCCGACATCGCCCCTGACCTCTCTGGTGTGCCTGCGGCGCTCATTCCCCTGCTGGGGTCGATGCTCGCGCACGAGCCGGAGGACAGGCCGACCCTCACGGCAGTCTCTGATGCGTGCGCGGACATCCTCACCAGCTCCGGAACCTCGCCGGCGTCCGCACGACTGGCGTTGATCGCGCGCACCACCACTGGCGAGCCGCCGTCACCGGCTGGGGACCCCTTCACGACGTCGTTCGAGAAGCTCCTTCAGGAGCAGGCGGCCCTTGCCAAGGATGGGGAGCCCGAGAGCCCGCTCGATGTGCCTCCGCAGGCTGCGGCACCAGGCGAGGAGGGCGATGACGAAGCAGAACCCGATGCGGAGGAGCTCGCGGTGCCTCTGCCAGAGCCGACCACAGCACCCGAGCGCCAGCGGCCCCGGCCGAAGGCAGGCTCGGCCAAGGGGCGGCCTCCGGCCTCGAAGCGGGTCGCGGACGAGCTGCGCGCGCAGTATGCGGTGGATCTCGCTCTTTGACTCCTGCACTGACAGTGCCTGGTGAGAGTCTGTGTCGGAATGGGTGCGTACGGGCGTCGCGTGACGACGCCCAAGAAGCCCGTGGGGTGTGAGCGGCTGTCAAGGCCGCAGGTAGAGGATCGGAGCGGACGTTGAGCGTCGAGGCGGAAGCCGTGGGCGGCCAGGGCGATGCGGTGTGGGACGCCTGGAGGCCCGACGATGTTCCGGAACGTTCGGGTCCCGCCTCGTCCGGCTTCGCGCCGGGAGCTCAGGTACTGATCCGGGACGAGCTGTGGCTCGTCCGGAACTGCAAGGACACAAAGCTCGACGGGTGGATGGTCGAGGTCACCGGCATCTCGTCGTTCGTCCGCGGCACCGATGCCGTTTTCTACAGTCGGCTCGACGACATCCAGGTGCTGGACCCGCGGGAGACGCGGCTGGTCCCGGACGACTCACCGAACCACCGGCGTGGCCGGCTGTTCCTCGAGTCCGTGATCCGCAAGACGTTCCTGCCGCAGACTGAGCACGGGCTGGCGCTGGCCGATAGCTTCCTCATGGACCAGCAGGTACACCAGCTGCGCCCTGCCGAGCTGGCGCTGTCGATGAAGAACCCGCAGCCGCGCATCCTGATCGCGGATGTGGTGGGCCTGGGCAAGACCCTGGAAATCGGGGTGCTGCTAGCCGAGCTGATCCGGCGCGGCCGCGGCGAGCGGATCCTGGTGGTGACCCCGCAGCATGTGTTGGAGCAGTTCCAGCGCGAGCTGTGGACTCGCTTCGCCATTCCTCTGGTGCGCCTGGACTCGACGGGCATCCAGCGCATCCAGCAGGACATCCCTGCCGGCCGCAACCCGTTCGCGTACTTCAAGCGCGCCATCATCTCCGTGGACACCCTCAAGAGCGATGTCTACGCGCACCACCTGGAGCACACCGACTGGGATGCCGTCGTAATCGATGAGTCCCACAACCTCGTCAACCGCGGAACGAAGAACAACGAGCTCGCCCGCCTACTCGCACGCAAGACCGACGCCCTCGTGCTGGCCTCGGCCACGCCCCACAACGGCCGCACCCAATCCTTCGCCGAGCTGGTGATGATGCTCGACGAGGCGGCCATCACAGACCCGTCCGCGTACGCGGTGGAGGACCTCGGCCACCTCTACATCCGCCGCACGAAGACCTCAGCCGAGGTGCGTGACTCGCTGAAGGGCTCCTGGGCTGACCGCGGCCCGTCGCAGCCCATTCACGTGCCGGCTGGCGAGAAAGAGCTGGCCGTCTTCCGAGAGCTTGCCGCGCGCTGGATTCCAGGTGATCTGGCGCAGCCGTCGGTCAGTCGGCACCAGCTCGTGCCGTACCAGCTGCTGAAGTCCTTCCTGTCTTCGCACCGGGCCCTGCTGGAGACGGTCAAGACGCGGCTGGCGACACTGGACAAGCCGCCCACGGAGCAGTCGGCGGACCGTGCCCAGAAGGCCGCGCGCCCGGTCGACCCTTCGGCCCGGGAAGCGCAACAGCAGGCCGAGCGCGACGCTCTAGTCGAATTGCGGAGCTTGGCTGAGCGGATCCAGGACCAGGACTCGGCAAAGCTGACGGCGCTGCTGGACGAGCTGCGGAAGATGGGGGTCGGCCCTGGGTCGGGGACCCGCGTCGTTGTGTTCTCCGAGCGCATCCCCACCTTGAAGTGGCTGGCCGAGACTGTCCCGGCAGCGCTCGGTTTCACGCACGGAGCCAGCCCAGACGAGAAGAAGCCCTGGCTGGCGTTCGGGGGCGCGGTGCAGGTCATGCATGGCGAGGCCAGCAGCGACGAGGAGCAGCAGGCCATCGTCGAGAAGTTCGGCCTGCGCGACGACCCGGTACGCATCCTCTTCACCGGCGATGTCGCCTCCGAGGGCGTCAACCTGCACCAGCAGTGCCATCGACTGATCCACTTCGACCTTCCGTGGTCTCTGATCCGGATCGAGCAGCGCAACGGCCGTATTGACCGCTACGGCCAGGAACACCAACCGCAGTTCCGGGCCTTGATCCTCACCAGCGACGTGCCCTGGCGTACGGATGAGACGACCGCCCTACCGCGTACCCTGGACGACCGGCTGGTGGGCGAGAAGCTCCTCAAGCGCGAGGAGGAAGCGCACAAGATCGAAGGCTCTGCGGAGGCGGTCACTGGCCTGTACCGGGCCAAGGAGGAGGAGAACCGCCTCACCCAGGACCTCATCGCCGGCCGGACCGTCGAGGAGTCGCTCAAGCAGTCCCAGCAGGGTGGCGCCGCGTTCCTCGCCGGGCTCCTCGGACAGGTCGGCGCCGTGCCCGAGCACCCCGAAGTCCTCCGGGCCAACGTCCCCAGCCTCTTCGCTTCCACCGCCGACTACTTCGACGAGGCGCTGCGTCAGGTCTGCCAGCCCAACCCCGAGGACCAGCTGTCCCTTCGCCGTGACGACGACGGCACGATCGCGTTCGAGCCTCCGCGCGACCTCCTGTACCGGCTGAAGGCACTGCCCAAGTCGTACCTCGACGAGCAGCAGATCATGCCCCGCAAGAACGAGCCGGGCCGCATGCGCATCACGTTCTCCAAAGACCTCGCAGCCACCCGGCTGAAGGCAGCCCGGGAGTCCTCCAAGTCCCAGTGGCCGAACGTCTCCTACGTCACCGACGTCCACCCGGTCCTGGACTGGCTGACCGACAAGGTGCTCGTCGAGATCGGCCGGCACCAAGCCCCGGTGCTCGCCGCCTCCGTGGACACCCCGACCTACCTGATTCAAGGCATCTGCTCCAACGCACTGGGCCGACCCACGATCGTGGAGTGGATGGCCGTCCACGGCTATCCCGGCGCACTCGAAGCCACCACCCTGACCGCGGAGGTACTGGAGGAATACGGCGTCGGGCCGACGATGCCCGGCCGATCCACGCCGCTTGACATCGACGGTCTGACCGCGCTGGTGCCCGCTGCCATCGAGGAGGCGGAACGGCACCTCGTGAAGCTGAAGGACGGCTACCGCCAACAGATCGAGGCGACCCTCGAGCCCTACCGCAAGCGGGTCGTGCACTGGCAGCAGGAAGCCATCTTCTCCGTCGACGGGACGGGCAAGCGCGGAGTCAACCTCAGCGCCAGTCGGCGGCTGAAGCTGATCAAATCCCTGGAGACTACGGGCGAGCCGATGCTGCGCCTGCTCGCCGTCCTCGAACCGCTCAACGCCGCTGAAGGGGGCACCGACCGATGAGCACCGACTTCGACTCCTTCAGCAACCGAGGCGAGTACCTGTCCGCGCACTACTTCGCCGAGCAACTCGGCACCGACCTCAAGAAGGGCCTGTTCACCACCTGGGCCCTGCGCGAGGGGGACGAGAACGATCCCCGCCGGACCCCGCGTGAGATGCTGCGCGGCCTGCGCGCCACCTACCTCGCCGAGGACGTACGCGGCTACTTCGCTGAGGCCGCCGAGCGTGACGCCGGAGACGAAGCCCGGCTGTACACCCACAACAACCCGGAGTGGCGCAAGCGGCTCGTCGAGTGGCACCAGACGGTGCTACAGGCCCTCGGCTTCGGCCCCACGCCGACCGAGGTCACGGTTCATCGCGCCGGGCGGGACCACACCCTGACCGCGGCCTACCACGGCCACGGCATCGTTGCTCTGGACTGCGGTTGGGCCGCCGACAATGACACCGCCCTCAACGCCGACGGCCCCGGCCGCCTGCTGTCACCGCTGCGCGTGAGCGCCAGCGAAACGTACGAAACAGGCCCGGCACTGGCAGCCTGGCTCTTCCAGAGCGAGCTCGGTGAGGCCGGCGGCCCTCACCCGCGCCTCGTGCTGCTGCTCTGCGGCGGTGTACTCGTCCTCGCTGACCGCCAGTCTTTCAACGAGGGCCGTTACCTCGCCGTCAATCTCGACGCCGCGCTGGAACGCAACGACCGCACGCAGCAAGGTGAACTCGCCACCATCGCCGCCTTGTTCAGCCTGGACATGCTCCGGCCCGGCGAGAACGACCAGAGCCGTGCCATCGACGCGCTGCTGAAGTCCTCCGGCGCCAATGCCGCAGGTGTTTCCGGTGAGCTGCGCCACGGCCTGCAGCGCTCGGTCGAGATCATCGCCAACGAAGTCCTTCAGCGGATGGCCGACCCGAAGAACGACGTAGTGCCAGCCGACATCGCGAGCCGGAAGATCCCCTTCGCCCGGGAGCTCACCCGCGAATGCCTGCGCTACCTCTACCGGATCCTCTTCCTGCTCTACGCCGAGGCCCGCCCCGAGCTGGGCATCCTGCCCGCCGACGACGGTAGCTACGAGGCCGGCTATTCCATGGCCCGCCTGCGTGAACTCGTCGAACGCGACGAGGAACTGGTCGAGGAGGAGGCCCGTAATGGCTTCCACCTGTACGAGTCCCTGGACGTCCTCTTCAACAAGGTCAACTTCGGTCATCGTGCATACGGCAGCGAAGCCGACGATGACCAGCCTGGCGACGACGAGGAGACCCGCAAAGCCAAGGCGGCCCGCCGCAGCGAGGACCGAGGCCTGCGCTTCGAACCCCTGCGCAGCACACTCTTCGAGCCGGCCGCCGTGCGGCTCATCGGCAGGAACGTCCTCGACCCCCGCAGCGATGAGGACAACGACCCGCGCTGGCTGGACCTGCGCCTGCGCAACACCGCCCTGCACCAGGTGCTGCGCCTGCTCACCATGAAGAAGGGCAAGCGCGGCGAGCGTGGAGGCTTCATCTCCTACCGCAATCTCGGCATCGACCAGCTCGGCGCCGTCTACGAGGGCCTGATGTCCTACACCGGCAGAATCGCCGAGGAGGAACTGTGCGAGGTTGCCAAGGGCGGTGACCCGGAGAAGGGCTCTTGGCTCATCCCCTCGCACAAGCAAAACCAGTACCCCGACAAGACCCTGGTCCACTACGGCGAAGACGACGCGCGCAGCAACCTACGGGGCGTCAAGAAGTACGACAAGGGCTCCTTCGTCTACCGTCTCGCCGGCCGCGACCGGGAGACCTCCGCCTCGTACTACACGCCCAAATCGCTGAGGCAGGTGACGGTAGACCTCACCCTCAAGCACCGGGTGGATCAGCAACGCGACGCTGACGGCAACGTCATCAAGACGCGGGCGTCCGAGCTGCTGAAGTACAGGATCTGCGAGCCGGCCCTCGGCTCCGGTGCCTTCCTCAACGAGGCGATCGACCAAGTCGCCGAGGAGTACCTGCGGCGACGCCAAGACGAGCTCGGCACCAGCATCCCGACCGCAGACGCCCTCACTGAGAAGCAGAAGGCCAAGGCGTACATCGCCCTGCACAACGTATATGGGGTCGACCTCAACCCGACAGGTGTCGAACTTGCCGAGGTGTCGCTGTGGCTCAACACTATGCACCCCGGCATGCGAGCCCCATGGTTCGGCCTGCATCTGCGGCGCGGTAACTCGCTGATCGGCGCGCGCAGGGCCTTCTACGCGGCGGACGACGTCACCGGTAAGGAATGGCTCAAGGCAAAGGGCGCCCTGGGCCCGACTCCGCTGCCATTCCTCAAAGGGGGCCAGCCCCAGCCCCTCCCCCAGGACGCGGTGCACCAGTTCCTGCTGCCGAGCCCCGGGTGGGCAGCCGCCGCGGGCTCGAAGGAGGCGCGAGAACTCGCAAAGGAAGGCGTCGAGCAGCTCGGCGCTTGGAAGAAGGGCATCCTCCAGCGGCCGAAGCGGAGCAAGGCCAGCAGGGCGAAGACTGAGCCGGTCTCCCAGTTCACCCGCCTGCGAGACGCCGCCCGGCGGGCGGAGTTCCTGTGGTCACTGGTCGTCAAGCGCATGGAGCTCTCAGAGCAGGCGATCGCCCGCCGGATCGACGTGTGGGGGGCCGATCCCGCCGACCCCGAGTACGACTTCCTCCAACGCCCCGACCAGGCCCTGCCCAAGGAGAAGGTCCTCGAAGACCTCTTCAACGCCGCGGACACCCCGTACTGGCGACTGAAGAAGATCATGGACGCCTGGTGCGCCCTGTGGTTCTGGCCCGTGGACAAGGCCGACTTGCTCGACGGCACCGCCGGCGAGTACGCGGCGCATGCGCCGGTAGCAGATGTGGAAGGCCTTGCGCGAGTGCTCGACGGGGTCCCGCTGACCGACGTGCCGCCGAGCCCCTCGTCTGATCCGGAACCGTCGGCCGTCCCCGCGCCGAGGCCCACACCGCGCTTCGTCGAGGCGACAGCTCTGTTCTCATTCGGTCCCGAACAAACAAGCTTCGAGGACCTTGAGTTGACCGCGGACGACGACGCCATCGTGGAAGTCAAGCAGGTCGGGTCCAAGAGCGGGAAGGAGACAGCAGCTCCGAAGTCCAAGACGCCGGAGAAGCGGCAGATGGTCCCACTCCAGAACCTCGATGACTGGCTGGAATTCCTCGAGGCCATGCTGGGCACAGCCGACGTGCCCGAGGGCACCCTCATCGACAGTTTCGCGAGCCTTGACGCGCTCAAGGCCTTCGAAGAGACCCTTCCCGGCTTCATGGGCATGGATGCCGGCAACCCGGAGGATCGCTTCCCTTGGCTCCGAGAGGTGCGCGACGTCGCGGAGGAACAGGGTTTCCTCCACTGGGAGCTGGAATTCGCCATCGTCTTCGCGCGAGGTGGCGGCTTCGACCTCCAGGTTGGCAACCCGCCGTGGGTGCGACCCCGCTGGAACGAGTCGGCTGTGCTCGCGGAGCACGAGCCTTGGTTCGAGTTGGAGGCGAAGGCGCCAACGACTGAGAAGGAGCGGCGTCGTAACGAGGTACTTTCAGGGTCGGCGGCGCGCCGGTACGTACTGGGCGAATTGACGAACACGAGCGCGCAGGTCGCAGTGTTCGGCTCGCCGCAAATGTATCCGCTGCTGATCGGCACACAGCCGGACCTGTATCGAGCGTTCATGATGCAGGTATGGGCACATATGTCGGCAGAGGGCACCTCAGGGATGGTGCATCCCGATACACATTTCTCGGGGGACAATGAGGGCCAGCTGCGGGCGGCGGCCTACCAGCGGCTTCGGGTTCATGGGGACTTCGTCAACTCCGGACAGAGGTTCTTTCCTGAGCCAGTCGGTCACACCGCCCACTTTGGTGTGCACATCTACGGACGGCCTGGGGAGATTGGCTTCGACCATCTTTCCTGGCTGGTATCTGCGGACGCCCTGCGGTCTTCGGCCCAGCACGACGGCTCGGGCGAGGTCCCGGGGGTTCGGTACCGCAACGGGGAGTTCGATGAGCGTCCCCACCGGGCCCGTGTAATTCGAGTGGACAAACAACAGCTATCCGTGTGGCAGCGCCTGCTGAACGAAACCGACCAGCCCGTAGAGCAGGCCCGCCTCCTGTTTCCCGTCAGTACGGGGGAATCTGCTGCGATCCAGGCACTGGCGGACTATCCGGTTCGACTTGGACTGGCTGCGCGGATCTCATCGGGATACCACGAGAGTGGCGCCAAGAAAGACAACCTCATCGACTACAACCGTCCCGACCCGAACACAGGCATGGAGTACCAGCCGGACCGTTGGCGTCATGTAGTCCTTAAGGGCACGCAGCTTAGCGTCGCTACCCCAGTGTTCAAGCGGCATGACGCCAACAGCAATGACGCATACGGCGCTGATCTCGTAGCTCTCGCACACGACTTCGTGCTCGACACCGCGTATGTGCGGGCGAAGGGCAGGAACCGTGCCTACCTGTCCGAGCAAGAACGGTGGATCGACCATCAGGCCCTTACGCGCCTGCGTGCCAGTGACATGGCGATCAGCCGTGCTCGGCAATCGGTGGCTCGGGCCTATCACATTCCGGAGGAGCAGGCGACACCAGCTCAGATCGACGCTGTGCTAGTGGAGAGAGCCCAGCGCAGGTACGCCACTTTTCACCGCCTTGCTTGGCGAAAGATGATTGCCCCTAACACTGAGCGTGCGCTCTACGCCGCTCTCGTACCGCCAGGCACGACCCACATTCACGCCGTGCACAGTCTTGCCATGCCGGATCTCCGTCTCACTGCGCTAGTCGGCGGATTCTGGGCCTCACTTCCGCTCGATTACTTTCTCCGGGCAACCGGCCGAGGCGACCTTCAGGTCAAGGGCGCCAGAGTTATGCCCGCTCCCACGCCTACTCACCCCCTTGCCTCGGCCCTCCTCCTCCGCACTCTCAGGCTCAACTGCCTCACCCGCGCCTATGCCGATCTCTGGGCGGAGCTGTACGACGCGACCTGGCCCGCCTACGAGCCGTGGGCCTGCGCCTGGCCCGGTCTTGAGCCCCTGCACGCCGTTACCTCGGACTGGCGCCCCGAGACGCCCCTCCGTAGCGAGCGTGCTCGCCGGTCCGCCCTGGTGGAGATCGACGCGCTGGTAGCCGTGTGGCTTGGCATGGATGCCGATGCGCTCGTTGCCGCGTACCGGGGTCGGTTCCCCGTGCTCCAGAAGTACGAAGCCGTGACCTGGTTCGACGCCGAGGGCTGGAAGATCGCGGGCAATGCCCGCACTATCGGCCAGCGGCAGACGAAGGAGAGCTGGACGCAGTTCGAGGCGTACCGGGCCGACCCCGCCACCGCCCCCGTACCCGAGGGCTATTCCGAGCCCTTCCACAAGGCGGACCGTGAGGCGGAGATGCGTGCCGCACACGCCGTGTTCCAGAAGCGGCTCGATGAGGCCGTTGCCCGTGGCGAGTGGGACCCGGTCAAGCAGGAGGTGCCGAACTCGTGAGGCCGACCCTTCAGGCGCGGGGGCTCAAGGAGAGCCTGCTGCAGTACCTGTCGACAACGTACGCGCTCACCGATGAGGGTGCGCGCGAGGCGCTGCACCGGTTTCTCGGGGACGAGACCTCGGGGATGTTCCGTGGGCCGTATCTGCGGATCCGGACCCCGTTCACCGTGGCCGGTGAGGGGTGGCGGAAGCACCTGGAGTGGCAGCGGGAGGGGTTCAAGCCATACGCGCATCAGGCGGTCGCCTTCGCGCGGCTGACTTCCGCGCACGGGCACACGCCGCAGCCGACGCTCGTCACCACCGGCACGGGCTCCGGTAAGACGGAGTCTTTCCTGTACCCGGTGCTCGATCACTGTCGGCGGGAGCGTGAAGCGGGGAAGACCGGTGTGAAGGCTGTCTTCCTGTACCCGATGAACGCCCTCGCCACCGATCAGGCGCAGCGCATCAACGAGCTGCTCACTCAAAACGCCGAGCTCGGGAAGCTGTCCGCCGGCCTCTACATCGGTGAACGGGCCGCGACCCAGTACGAGAAGGTACGTACGCGGCGGTCGGACATGCAGCTGTCACCGCCGGACATCCTGATCACCAACTACAAGATGCTGGACCTCCTGCTCCAGCGTTCCGATGACGCGCCGCTGTGGCGGGAGTCGGACATCCGCTACATCGTCGTGGACGAGTTCCATACCTACGACGGCGCCCAGGGTACGGACGTCGGGATGCTGCTGCGGCGGCTCGCCGCCGCAGTCGGCGCCTCCGAGGACGGCCGGCCGCTGGGGAAGATCTGTCCGGTGGCGACGTCGGCGACGCTGGCCTCCGGTACGGACGAGGATGGCGTGGCGCGGCTGCTTGAGGTGGCGACGCAGGTCTTCGGTACGGAGTTCACCGCGGACGCGATCGTCGGGGAGAACCGGCTGTCCGTCGAGGAGTTCGTCCCGCTCGGGGACGTGACCATGCAGCCGATGCCGACGCCCGACGAGCTGCTGGCGCTGCCCGACCCGACGACCGGCGACGAAGCGCTGCTGGACCTGATCGAGAAGGTTACGGATGTCCGTGACCTCGATCCCTTCATGCTCGGCGGGAACCTCAAGCGCCACCTGTTCACCCGCGCCGTAATGCAGGCGCTGAGCGGCGAGGTGAAGACCAGCCCCGAGGTGCTGGACGTGATGTGGCGGGCCGGTGCGGCCGGCTGGTCGCAGGCGGTGGCCCGGCAGCCCGAGAAAGCCGCCGAGGCGCTGGCGCGGTTCGTTGCACTGCTGTCGCACGCCCGAGATCCGGAGTCCACACCCGCTGAGCCACGACCCTTCGTGCATGTGGAGGTGCACCAGTGGGCACGCTCGGTATCCCGCCTGCTGCGCGGTGTGCTGCCCTGGCCGAAGGCGGAGTTCCGGTGGGATGCGGCCGGTATGGCGGACGCGAGCGCGGCTGATGGCGGGCGTACGGCACCAGTGACGACGGCCACCTCGGGTCAGAGCGCGAACCTGTTCCTGCCGGCCATCTACTGCCGTGACTGCGGGCGGTCCGGCTGGGCAGTCTTCTCGCCCGAGAGCGACGACCACGACGTCCAGTTCGACACGTACAAGATCCGCCGGGCGTCCCTCGGCCAGGACAAGGCACGGGTGCGGAACCTCATCACCGCGACGGACCAGCAGGCCCGCGAGGGTTCCGGCGCGGCGCTGATGACGGCGACCAGCGGCAAGGCCGGCTCGACCGCGTCGCAGGGTGCCGGCGGCGCGCTGATGGTGCTGGACGGCACGCGCAAGCGGCTGCGGCTTCCTGATCCCCTCAACGACTATGACCGGGACACGAAGGAGCCACGGCTGACGGCCCGTGATTCGGCCTTCGTGCTGGTGAACTTCGGGGAGACCGCGAATACGGCTGCCAAGGAGGACTGGTGTCCGGCCTGCGGCGAGCGCAACGCGATCCGCTACCTCGGTACTGGCGCGGCCGCGATGGCAGCTGCGTCGATCACCCAGCTGTTCACCGGCGGTGAGCTCGACAAGGAGCTCCGCGAGGACAAGACGCTGATGTTCAACGACTCGGTGCAGGATGCCGCGCACCGGGCCGGATTCGTCGCCAACCGCTCGTTCACCTTCTCCCTGCGCGCGCTGCTGGCCGGTCGTCTTCGCCACGATGAGCCGACCGCGCTCAACGATCTGATCGCGGACGTGGTCGAGGCGACGACGGACAAGGACACCCTGTCCGCGGTGGTGCCGCCGGACCTGCACGGGTTCAAGGGCGTTGACCGGCTCCTGTCTGGGCAGGGCCGTGGCGGGGACCTGAAGACGTGGCGGTTGATCGGCCAGCGGCTGGCGTTCGAGACATTGATGGAGTTCGGCTTCCGGTCGCGCAACGGCCGCACTCTGGAGCTGACCCGTACCGCCGCCGCACAGGTCCACATCGAGGATCCGGCGGTCGTGGTCGCGTTGGTCAGGCGGCTGCACGAGGAGTGCGTCCGCGACGGGCTGCCGATGGTGCCGCAGGACGATGCGCGGTACCTGGCGTTCGTCCGCATCTTGTTGGAGCGGCTGCGCACGCGGGGCGCTGTCGCCCACCAGTGGCTGGACAAGTACATCGACGAGGCGGGTACCAGCCGGTACTTCATCTGGGGCAAGCGGGCTCCGGGTATGCGGGCCTTCCCGAAGGGGATCGCCGCCCCGGTGTTCCTGCTCGGCCAGACCAAGAACGGAAGTGAGTTCGACTTCGCGACAGGCCGGTTGTCCTGGTACGAGCGGTGGGCCGGACGGTGCCTGGAACTGCCTCGTGAGCTGGCGCCCGAGCTGTGGAGTCGGCTGCTGCCCGAGCTGGCATCGATGGGCCTGTTGTCGGTCCGTACCCCGAACGACACGTCAGTGCGGGTATACGGGCTCAAGCCCGGCAGCATCGTGGCCCAGCTCCTGGACGACGAGCATGTGCGTTCTTCGTACGTCCGCTGCCCCGTGTGCTTCTGGGAGCAGACAGTCCATCCCTCCCTCCTGGACCAGTGGCATGGCCAGCCCTGCCCCTCCTACCGGTGTGGCAAGGGCCGCCTGGTGGCCGGCGACCGGCCCGAGGGCCTGGGCATTCACCACCGTGATCGCGACTACACGCACGACTACTACCGGCGTCTCTACCGCGGTGCAGGAACGTATCAGGTGGTCACGGCCGAGCACACCGGCATGCTTGGGCGCCCGCAGCGCGAGAAGGTCGAGGAGGCGTTCAAGCGCGGCGGCGGCTTCAAGGACCCCAACGTGCTGTCCTGCACTCCGACGTTGGAGATGGGTATCGACATCGGCGACCTGTCCGCCGTCGTCCTGGCCGCACTGCCGCGCCGTCCCGCCTCGTATGCGCAGCAGGTCGGCCGAGCCGGACGCCGCACCGGCAACGCCTTCCTGCTGACCATCCCGGACCGGCGCCGGCGCGACCTGTACTTCCTGGAGCGCCCGAAGGACCTGATCGCGGGCACCATCGTGCCGCCCGGCTGCCACCTGTCGGCCATCGAGATCCTGCGCCGCCAGTACCTGGCGCACCTGCTGGACTTGGCCGCCGCCGGCCGCCTCGTCCGCGCGGACGGAATCGTGCTGAGGGCGCTGCCACACAAGGCTCCCCGCCTGTTCGGGCCGTCCGGGTACCTCACGGATCTGGTGGAACTGGCGATCGACCAGGGCGAAGAGCTGGTCAAGGGCTTCCTGAAGCTGTTTCCCACTGGCGTCAACGACCAAGCCAAGGCCGAGCTGGAGAAGTACGCAACGCACGATCTGCGCGGCAAGGTGGAGCAGGCGGAGCGGGAGTGGCGGCAGAGCGAGGACGCCTTGCGGGCGCGGCTGCGCGAGATCGACGAGGCGCACGGCGAACTCCACGAGAGCGACCCCGACCAGGCCCGTCAGAAGGCCGAACTGGACGCCGAACGGCGCGGTGTGGGCAAGCGGCTGCTCCACCTGGGTGACACGACGGCCCAGAGCGCGCTGTGCGACCTCGGGCTGCTGCCGAACTACGCACTGATCGACTCGACGACGACGCTGTCGGCGACCCTGTACGGGGAAGACGGCATCGACCCGAAGACTGGGAAGGTGGTGTACACCTCCGACACGCTCTCCTATGAACGGCCCCGCCGCTACGCCCTCCAGGAGCTGGCGCCGGGCAACACGTTCTACGTCAACGGCTACCGGCACGAGGTCACCGGTCTGGAGCTGTCTACAGGAGGGCGCCAGGAGTGGCGTACCTGGCGAGTGTGCCCGGGCTGCGGCTACGTCCGTACCGAGCACGCCGCAACCGACCGCTCTGCGTGCCCGAGGTGCAAGACCAGCCAGATCGCCGATGACGGCTCCTGCCTCTTCCAGATCGTCGAGCCAGCCACCGTAACCTCGCGAGACAAGCGCGAGGACGCCCGGATCCGCGATGACAAGGACGACCGCGACCGCCGTTCGTACACGGTCGTGGACGCGGTCGACATTCCGGTGGAGGCGATCGAGCCCGGCTCGTGGCGGCATGCCCGCGAGACCTTCGGCGTTGACTATTGCCGAAGCGCCATGATCCGCCGGATCAATGTGGGGCCGGTCCGCTACGACTCCCCCGCCCGCGATGACTTCGCCGGCCACTTGGTGCGGCTGAACCCGTTCCATGTGTGCACCTCGTGCGGGGCCGCCACCGCGGACGGCCGGCCTGTCTTCGACCACGACACGGATGCCCTCGACTCGGCGGCGGCGCGGTCCCCGCAGCTCAAGCACCACCGCCCGTGGTGTCCGCTGCGGCGTGGCAAGAAGGACGGCACCACGCAGGAGCCGGTACTGCTCGCCCATCAGCTGCAGACCGAGGCACTGCGGGTGCTCATCCCGGCTGCGACCGCGGATGTGGACGCCAAGGTGCACTCCTTCCGTGCCGCCCTGCGGCTTGGCGTGGACCTGCATTTCGGCGGTGACCCGCAGCACCTGGACACCACGGTCGCGTCCATGCCGGACAACGACAGCGGTGAGCGCCGCTGGTTCCTGGTGCTCTTCGACTCCCTGCCCGGAGGCACCGGCTACCTGGACCGGCTCACCAACCCGGCCGCCTTCCGGGACACGCTCGCCCGCGCGTACGAGCAGCTCAAGGCGTGCCCGTGCGCGGAGGAGCAGCGCCGGGCCTGCCACCGCTGCCTGCATCGCTACACCCCCGAGCAGTTCCAGGACGTGGTCTCCCGCCAGGCAGCGCTGACCATGTTGGAATCTCTGCTGTTCAAGGGTGAAGGCGAGGACGGCTGGGAGACCACCGAGGTGGAGCACACCGGGCTGGTCGGGCTGGATGCCCAGGTCGAATCCGACCTTGAGGCTCGCTTCCTGACCGCCCTGCGGGACTGGGTGAAGGTCACCGACGACGCCGCCCTGGACGAGGACGGCCACGCCAGCGGACACCTGCGGTTCACCGACGGCTCCGAGGTCATGCACTGGCGGCTCACCGCCCAGCGGCAGCTCGAAGGAACCCGAACCGACTTCACCTTCACCCGGGTCGGCGGCCCTCAGCAGAGCGTGGACGTCTACCTCGAAGGTTTCCGGTTCCACGCAAGCCGGGAACACAACCGCATCGCGGAGGACGCGACCCGGCGCACCGTGCTGCGCGCCGATGGAAGGGTCGTCTTCCAGATCACCTGGGCGGACATTGACCTGTTCGAGCACCGCCCTGGGCGCAGCCGTCCGGTCTGGCCGCCGTACCGGGGTACCGCTCAGGAGCAGGCCAAGGCGGCCTACGAGCAGTACGGCGGCAACCGCGCCCACTTCGGTGAGGCTGTCTTCGCCAACCCGATCGACACGCTGATCGCCTATTTGCGTGATCCGGACGCCACTTGCTGGGCACGTCGGGCACGTGCCCTGGTCACCGGTCTCGTGGGCGTCCCCGCAACAGCCGCCGTCGCCGCGACGGGCAAGCGCAGCGAGCTCGTCACCGTGCTGCGCGACCAGCTTGCTACCCTCGGGGCTCGAGAGCGGGCCGACAAGCCGGTCGTCCCAGACACGGTCGGCATCGGACCTGTCCACGTCTTTCGTAGCCAGGACGAGCATGGTCTGCCGATCCTGTTCGCCGTGGATGGCGCAGTTCCCGAGGACCTGCGCTGGACGGCACTGGCCGTACTCGATGACAGCGCATCCGTCCTCGACACGGACGAGCACAAGCTGCGGTGGCGGTCCTGGCTGTACTGGACCAACATCACCCAGTTCCTGTCCTTCGCCGGGGGAGACGGCGTCCAGCTCGCCGCCAGCCGGGCTCCGGACTTCGAGGTCGAAGTGCTCGCCGTGTGCGGTGGGCTTGGCGAGCTCGACTCCATCACCGCGGCTCTCGCGCCCGTAGCCGAGCCTGGAATCAAGCCCGCCGTCCCCGAGCGCACCAACGACTCGGCGGCCGAGGCAGCGCTGCGCCGGGCCATCCGGGACGCCGCCTGGGACGAGGACATCCTCGAGATCCTGCGCGAGGACGCCGAGGAGGCACCTGACCTGCTCCGCCTTGCCGAAACCCTCGCCGACCGCGGCAAGCAGGCACCCGTCTTCGGCTTCGAACTGGGCGCGAGTCGCTGGCAGGCCGACTTCGCCTGGCAGACCCCCGGCTTCAAAATCGCCGTGGTCACCGCCCACAGCGGTGCCGACGACCCAGAGGCCCAGCGCCGGGACGCCGCGTACGCCGAGGACGGTTGGACCGTACGCACCGCCGCCGACTGGCTCGACCACCTCGGCACCCTGCTCGAACAGCTCCCCGACACGGAAGGCACCACCCGATGACCGCCCGGCTCAGCCTGTACCGCAAGGCCGAACAGGAGCTGTACAAGCTCGACCGCTCGGTCAAGGCCCAGTTCTACGACTTCTGCCACGACTTCCGGAAGAACCCCAGCCTTCCCGGGTTCCAGCTCAAGAAGCTCAAGGGCGACTCCCGGATCTGGTCCGCCCGTGTCAACCAGTCCTATCGGGCCCTTCTCGCGCCCACCGGTGTGGATGCGGACGGTACCGAGAGCTGGCTGGTCATCGCCGTCCGCCATCGCAAGGACGTCTACGAAGAACTCCAGGTCGCGGTCAACCGTGTCACCGGCGAGATCGAATTCGTCGACCTCGCCGTAGTCGGTGACAGCGCCCTGCGCCGCGCCGGCATCACGCTCACCCCTGCCGAGCCGGACCCCACAGAGGCTCCGGCCGAGCGCGCACCCTCCCCCGCCGCTGAACCGGAAGAGCCTCAGGCTGCACCGGCGCTACTCGCCGCGTACACCGCCGACCAGCTCCGCGAGCTCGGCGTCGCCGAACAGCTCATCGAACTGGCCCTCACGGTCACCGACAGTACCGAGCTGGACCAACTCGTCGAGGGCTCCCCCTTGCTGTCGAAGGACATTCTGTACGGCCTCGCCGCCGGCATGGACATCGACGAAGTCCGCAAGGAGATCACCCAGCCCGTCGAGCTCGGCCACGAGCCCGACCTCGGCGACTTCGCCGCGGCCCTGACCCGGACCAAGGTCACTGCCGTGGACGACGCCGTCCAGGCCGCCATCGACGAAGGCGACTTCCGCGCCTGGAAAGTGTTCCTGCACCCCACCCAGGAACGCATCGTCCGCCGCCACTACAACGGGCCCGCCCGCGTCTCGGGCGGCCCCGGTACGGGCAAGACCATCGTCGCCCTCCACCGGGTCAAGCACCTGGTCGAGCAGATGCCGCCCGGCCACGACAAGCCGATCCTTCTGACCACCTTCACCAAGAACCTCACCACCGACCTGCGGCTGCGTCTGGCCTCACTCATCGAGCCCGAACTCCTCGCCCGCATCGAGATCGCCCACATCGACCAGCTCGCCGCACGCGTCCTGGGCGAGAACACCGCGCCCGGCCGCGGCAGGCAGCGCGTCTACGACAACGTGGCACTGAACGAGATGCGGCAGCTCCTCGCCGAACTCGACGACCGCCGCTGGGAGCCGGAGTTCCTGCTCGAGGAGTGGGAGCAGGTCATCCTCGGCCAGTCCGTGCCCACCCGTTCCGCCTACTTCCAGGCCCGCCGCGCCGGCCGAGGTCGCTCCCTGACCCGCCCGGAGCGCAACCACATCTGGAAGTTGATCGAGCAGTTCACCGCCCGCCTCGACAAGCTCGGCGTAGAAACCTGGGGCCAGGCTTCGGAGCGCGCCGCCCGGTTCGAGATCGAACGCGCCGCGAAGATCCGGGCCCGCCGCGAATACAAGGAAGAGGTCGGCGGCAAGGACCTCATCCACCGCGACAACAGCTCCGGCATGCGTTACCTCGGCTACCGGTACCGGCACATCGTCGTCGACGAGGCCCAGGACCTCAGCCCCGCGCACTGGAAGATGCTCCGGGCCATGGCTGACCCGGACCTGCCCAACGACATGTTCATCGCCGGGGACACCCACCAGCGAATCTACGACCACCAGGTCGCCCTCGGCGCCCTCGGCATCAACATCCGCGGCCGCTCCTCCCGGCTGACCCTGAGCTACCGCACCACCAGGGAGATCCTCGCCGACGCCCTGCGTGTCGTCGAACCGCGGAACTCCGGTCAGAAGGTCGGCTACGACGACCTCGACGACGGCACCGACAACCTCGCCGGCTACCGGTCCGTCCTACACGGCCCCGCCCCCAGCTTCACCCCGTACGACACCTGGAACGCCGAACTCGCGGGTCTCGCCACCACCCTCGCCGCCTGGCGCGACGAGCTCTCGACCGACGAGAACGGCTCGCCACGCGACCCCAGCGGCCACATCGCCGTCTGCGTAGCCGACCGAGACATGGTCAGCCAAACCATGTACTACCTGATCACCAAGGCTGGCATCACCTGCGCCGAACTGACCAAGGACGGTCCCAAGGGCGATGGCGAAGTCCACGTCGGCACCATGCACCGCTTCAAGGGCCTTGAGTACCAGCGCCTGGCGATCGTCGGTGCCAGCGACGGCATCATTCCTCGTACCCACGTGATCGACCGCTACCGCACCGAGGACCCACCCCGCTACGAGCGTGAACAGCGCAAGGCCCGCTCCCTGCTGTTCGTAGCCACCACTCGAGCGCGCGATGCCCTCAACATCAGCTGGCACGACAGGCCCAGCCCTTACCTGCCGATCTGACCAACTGCCGGCCTCCCCGCACCCGCGGGGAGGCCGGAGTCTCGGCTGTCCTCAGGCGCGCGACAAGGAACTCGCCTCATAGCGCAGCTGATAGGCGCGTACCCCACCGCCGCTCATCCGATAGATCGTTATCGCCGACAGGAACTGCTCCTTCACCTCCAGCGTGCGGCCACGCTCCTTCTCGGCGATGTCACTGATCCAGTCCTCCACATGCTCTGGCAGCTTGAACGCCAGCTCATACGCGTTCTGCGCACTCAACGGCGACAGGGTCCACTCCGCCGAGCCGCCGCTACCCCGCCTCCGGATCCGCACCGCGTGATCAGGCTGGGCATCCGCATACGCCACGAACGCATGGTGATCGTCAGCGGCCAGCGGCAGGATGAACGGGGCCGCCGGAAACCCGAGCAACAGCTCAGCATCACTGCGTTGCTGCAGAGCCGCAACGAAACTCGCAATGGCCGCGGCGGCCTCCTGCTTGAACTTCCCCTCGGCGATCGACACTGCGGGCAGCAGATGGGCCGGTGCGGTACCCAGCGCCTTCCGCACCTCGGTGCGTAGCCACGTCATGGGAAAAGGATCGGACGGCCCCAGGTGCTTCTGAGCCCTGTCCAACGTCCACGCCGTCGTACCGATGGCCCCCAGCAGCCAGGCGAACGACGCACCGGAGAGATCCACCAACGAGAGCTGATGGGCGAGCGCGTACTTCTGCGCCTCCGCGGTGAACCCGTTCGCCGAGAACAAGGCGTACGAATACTGGTAGCGCTGCCGCGGCCGCCTCCCGGCATGCGTCATGAAGTTCTCGTTCACGTCATGCACGACGCCGTGCGCGTTCCGCACGATCTCCAGCCCGACCCGGTCCTTGTAGAACTTCGCCTCAAGAAAGAGCCGCACGGGCATCGAGAACGCCGGCGTGAACGCGAACTCGCCCAGCGCGTCCACCTGATGCAGTGCGCCCCGCCCCCGGACCCGAAGCGTGTCACCCTGGCTCACGAGCTCCACGGGGTCCTGGTCCTCGTGTACCAGGAGTCGGTATCCGGAGAACCGCAACAGCCAGGCCAGCGACTCCTCCAACAGATAGCCCCGCAAGGCCGAATCCTTGGCCACGCTCTCCCCCTCCGTAACACGATCACGCCATACTCATCAGTGATGATCTCACCGCTGGCGAAACCGGGTCATGCGCTGGAGCCTTGCCCAGTCATCCCAGTCGAAGAGGCCCAGGGCACAGACGGGTCAGACTTCGATCCGTCTGGTCGAAATCATTCACGGTGTGCCACCTCGTCGGTATCCGGCCCACAGCCGCCCGCCGACCTGAGCCAACACCTCGTCCGTCACACCGACAAGAGGCTCGTTGTTCCCGCCCAGTGCCTCACGGACGGCGTCGTGCAAGCTGGCGGCAAGTCCTGGGGCTGCGGCATCCATGCGACGTGCTAGCCATTTCCCGCCACCGCACCATGATCCACTCGCATTCAGCGCCAGTTCGCCGACTCTCCTGGTGAGTTCTGCTGCGATGAACAGCGTCTCCGCCTGATCTGCACTCCCAGCGAGATCGTCCAGGAGGTCCGTGATCGCATAGCGCCAGTCCTCAAGCTCCTCGGCTCTAACAGCGGGCGGACCCGCGATGGCCAGCTTCCGGGCTTCAGCGCCGAGACGTACACCGAGCCCATCTGCATCGAAGAGCAACAGGCCGTCCGCACACATCCACAGCAGCGGGCTCCGCCGTCGCCGTATCTCACGCTCTACGAATGCGTGCCAGGTGTCCTCCGTGTGGACGAACATCTCCACGGGCCAGTCGCGAAACCGGAAGCTCTCACGGTACGGGGCCGGGGTTCCGTGTAGAAGCACGACGATGTCGAGGTCGGAGAAGGCCGTGCGTCGTTCCGACAGGATGCCGCCCCCCAGAAAAGCCGCCCGGGCGGCAGGATGACGTTCCTCTACAACGGCGCGCGCTGCTGCAACTGGATCCATGTCAAATCGCCCATTTCTTTCGCTCGGCAAGCCACCGCAGAACGACCTCGCCGCTCCAGGTTTGGTGCTGTCGGAGGAACGGAGATCCGAACGCATGAGGTGGCTGGGCTCCGGAAACAAGGAAGAAGCCGGAGAGCGCAGCCAAGGCGGCATCCAGTTGCTCTCCTTCAACACCCTGGGCCGTGGCATGGCGGGCGAAGAGCGCCGATGCGTCGTACCCATCAGCGAATGCAGTGGCCAGAAGCAGCACGAGATCGAACCAACTTGCGCCCAGACAGGGCCAGTTCCAATCGCAGATCCAGGCTGCTCCATTGGTGTCGAGGAGGACGTTGTCCTGCCGGAGGTCATGGTGCAGAACCGCGGTGCCCGCGGTGGCCTCGCGCCATCCAGCCTCCAGGTCAGCAAGTTGATCCAAGAGGTGGAATGGCGTCCAGGTCGGCAGTAGACGGTGCTCAGTCGCGCCTCCGACGAGGGCGCGCCAATCGTCGAAGTCTCCTCCATCGCCCACTGGTTTAAGTCCGGTTTCCAGAAGCTGGGCAGACGGATGAGCGAGCGCCTCTGCTGCCGTGGCCCATGCATCCAATGCGGCCGACAGCTCCTCCGATTTCCAGGGTTCGCTGGGCATACGGCCTCCATCCACGGCGTCGAAACCCAGGACAACCCATCCGTCCTGCTCCTCATGCCATCGCAGACGGGGAGCGGGCACATCGGCAGGCAGCACCGTGTTGATCAGCGCCTCGCGCCGGTAGCAGTCCGCGATGTGCACGGAATCGGCACTGTTGACGGCCTTTACGAACTGAGCATCGTCATCCGAGAAGATCACTGCGGCAAAGCCGCGGGTGAACCCGCTGCCTGAGCTCGGTCCGGCCGATACTCGGCCGCTGAACCGCCGACTGATCAGAAGGCGGACAGGCTCGGGAAGGTCCTGCCATCCAGGCCGAACGGCGGTGGAAGCGTAGTGCGGGCGTGGAGTCATTGTGGCCAGCATCCCGTCAGAGTGCAGCAATCTCGCGGCGCTCCGCCAATGAGATTTGACTGGGCAATGTTTCCAAGGCATCGGCGACGCCCTCGCCACCAGATCCGCGCCTCCCTCACCTAGTGCCGCCCGTTGCTCCCCAACCCGGGATCCGAGGTGCGGCTGCACAACACCACGCACTACACCTCCATGTTCCGCTACGCCGACAACATGCTGATCAACCCGCGCACGTCTGGGGCCCGCCGGCCAGCGCCAACCCTTTCCTCCACCTCAAAAGGGATAACAGCACAGGGTGGTTCGAGAACTACGCTCGAGGCTTCGAAGCCGTCTGGGCCGCCGCGCGGCCCGGATTTCCGACCAGGAGGGGACCGCCGCACATGGGCAGGACTGAGTACTACAACGACCCCGCTGCACCGAAGGCGAACACCCTCATCCCCGCGAGCAATCTGCTCGTCGTCGACGACAGCGGCGCTATCCTCCTCCAGCGCCGCCGCGACACCGGCCAATGGGCTCTGCCCGGCGGTGCCCAGGACATCGGCGAGACGGCTGTGCAGTGCGCGGTACGCGAATGCCTTGAGGAGACCGGCATCGCCGCCGAGGTCACCGGCTTCCTCGGGGTCTACACCAACCCCCACCACATCGTGGCCTACACCGACGGCGAGATCCGCCAACAGTACGAGAACACCTACATCGGCCGCCCCGTGGGCGGAGAGCCCACCATCAACGACGAGGCTGATGGCGTCCGCTTCATCCAGCCCGCCGAGTTGGACCAGCACGACATCCACCCCAGCATGCGTCAGCAGATCGGCGACTATCTCGCCGGCACGTACCCCTACCTCGGCTAACCGCAAGCGCCGCCTCCACACGCTCCACAGCGGCAAAAATCTCCGCCGCCGCCCGACGGATGAATGCTGCGCCACCGCCCGCCGTCTCGGCGGGCGGTGGCGCAGAGCAGATACGGAATCGACCTCAGGGCGTGAGGCGGTTCGGCCCGCGGAACAGGAACGCGGCCTCGCGGATCGAGTCGAGGCCGAGCATGACCATCAGGATCCGGCCCAGGCCGGCGCCGAGGCCGCCATGGGGCGGGCACCCGAAGCGGAAGATGTTCATGTAGTCCTGCATCGGCTCGGTGTTCATACCCTTCTCCTCCGCCTGCTTGAGCAGCACGTCGGAGCGGTGCTCACGCTGGGCCCCGGTGGTGATCTCCAGGCCCTTCCAGAGCAGGTCGAAGCTGAGCGTGAGGTCCGGCCGGTCCGCCGGACGCATGTGGTAGAACGGCCGGATGCTGGCCGGGTAGTGCGTGATGAACACGAACTCGTGGCCCGTGAACTCCTTCATGTGAGCGGCGATGGTGCGCTCACCCTCCGGGTCCAGGTCCTCCTTGAGGCCCTCCGGGCCCCAGCCGCCGGCCCGCAGGATCTCCTGCGCCTCGGCCATCGTGATCCTGGGGAACGGAGCCTCCGGCACGACGACCTCGACGCCGAAGACCTCCCGGATCGCCTCACCGTGGACCTCAGCGACCTTCGCGATGGCGTGAGCGAGCATCCGCTCCTCGAACGCCATCACGTCTTCGACGTCGTCGATCCACGACAGCTCGACGTCCACGCCGGTGAACTCGGTCGCGTGGCGGGAGGTGAACGACGGCTCGGCCCGGAAGACGGGGCCGATCTCGAAGACCCTGTCGATGCCGGCGGCCACGGCCATCTGCTTGTAGAACTGGGGCGACTGCGCGAGGTAGGCCGACCGGTCGAAATACCCGAGCTTGAACACCTCCGCGCCGGACTCCGAGGCTGTACCCATCAGCTTCGGCGTATGCATCTCCGTGCAGCCGTTCTGCATGACGTACTCGCGCAGCCCCTGTTCCAGGGTCGTCTGCGCGGTGAACACCAGTTGCGCGGTGGCCCGCTTGCGTACGTCGAGGAAGCGCCAGTCGAGCCGGTGCTCGGGGCCGGTGTGCTCGTCGATCGGCAGGGGCGTCTCCGCCCGGTTCAGCACCTCAACCGTCTCGGGGACGAGCTCCAGGCCGCCCAGCTTGACCTGCGCCGCGTCCACGACACGGCCAGTGATCCGGACGGCGGACTCGGGGGTAAGCGATTCGATGACGGCTTCGAGTGGGCCGCCGTCGCGCTTGTGGGTCACCTGGACCATGCCGGAGTGGTCCCGCAGGATGACGAACTGCATCTTTCGCTGCAGCCGGAGTGCGTTCACCCAGCCGGAGACGGTGACGGTCTGGTCGGGGTGCGCGTGTAGGTCAGAAGCCAGTACGCGGCTAGTGGTGTGGATCATCGCAGCCCTCCAGGGGCGTCGTCATGATCCCTTGGAAGCGTGGGCGAGAAGGGTACTCGCGGTGCCACCACGCCTTTGCCACCGCCGGACAGCGGCGGCCTCGTTCAGCCCGATGACGGGGGCAAACCGGCGGGGCATTGGGCCCGGGGGCCGTTCCTCCCCGCGCTCGGGAGGGTCTTCACCACAGGTGCGAGTCCGCCTTCACAGCTCCCGGCGGCTCTCTCTGCTCACGTGATCCGTGGCTACTCGTCTCCGTCGACGCGTTGCCCACGAGAATAGGGACCCCGCAAGTCTCCCGCAACGCAATCACGGCAATGGCGCACGACGTGGCCGAAGGACGGCCCCGCCGAGGCCAGGTGCGACACGCAGCACATCGCGGCCGAGCTGGCCGCCGCCGACCTCTTGCTTGGACTCCGGTGCGCGTGGCAGTGCGAGGTGACGGTACGGAATTTCTTGCTACCGTCACGTTCGCCCTCAAGGAGGTCTCATGGCATCGACTCTGCCCACTGTGGCTGATGTGGATCTGAGAGTTCAGCCGATTGACGATGTGCTCGAACGTGTGGACCAGGCCTTGGGGGTGCGGCTGGAGCGGAACACGGTGGTGCGTAAGCGCCGCTCAATCGGGGGACAGACCGATCACGGTACCTGGGTGCGGATCGAGCGTCGTGGGTTCGACAGGATCGGCGAGCAGGGTTGGAACGGCATCGAGGCCGCGGCGGTCCTGCGGGACGTGATCATGCCGCAGTGGTATCGGGGGTTTGCCTGGCGTGAGCGGGACCAGCCGGTGATGTGGCGCGCTGACGAGCTGGAGCTGATCACAGCCGCGCCCGTGGGGAAGGGCGCCATGGTGCTCGACGACCCCAGTTTGCAGGATTCGTGGTGGGTGTCGTTGAACGCCTCGCTCGATGCCCTCGCCGCGCACCGTACTCCCCGCATTGCCACGCCCGACACCGTGATGATCACGCAGGACGTGGTCACCTCGACGATCAGTGCCGTCTTCCCTGAGGTCACCGACACGACCGTGAGCGACTGGGTGCCGGCACACGCGGACCTGACGTGGGCGAACGTGATGGGGCCCGAGTTCTGCGTGATCGACTGGGAGGACTGGGGGATGGCTCCTCGAGGGCTGGATTCCGCGACCCTGTGGGGCAATGCGCTTGCCGTCCCGGCGCTGTCCGAGCGGGTAGTCCACGAACGACGTCGGGACCTGGAGAGCCGGGATGGCAAGCTAATGGCGCTGTTCTTCTGCGCGAAGATCGCGGGCCCCCACGCGTACGTGGATGACCCCCTCCTGAACCCCGCCCGCGGGGAAGCGGCGAGGCTTGTAGCGGAGCTTCAGGCCACCAGACGGCACCACGGTTTCAGCAAGACTGAACGCTGACACTTCCCGCCCACCACCAGTAACAGTTGGAGCTTTCGTGCCCGGGCCTGTCACCCCGATCATCCGCACCGCTGCCAAAGCTGTCGTCCTCCACGCCGGCCGTGTGCTGCTCCAGCGGGCCAACTGGGAGGGGCAGGAGTGCTACTTCCTGCCCGGCGGAGGCCAGCTCCCCGGTGAAGCCCTCGATGCCACCGTGCGCCGCGAAGTCCACGAGGAGACCGGTCTGACCGTCACCGTGGTCCGGATGTTGTGGCTGCGCGAATACATCGGCGCCAACCACAAACACGCCGACACCGAAGCCAGCACCCACCGCATCGAAGCGATCTTCCACTGCATCCCCTCCGGTGACCCCAGCAAGCTTGGCGGACACGCCGAGGACGACTTGCAAACCGGCCTGGACTGGATCGAGTTGGAAAAGGTGCCCCACCTCAACCTGCTTCCCCATGCCCTGCGGCGGCCGATCACCTCACTCGCCGGCGCGGAGTATGCGACCGGCTACCTCGGCGACGTCGCCTGAGCACCCCGATGGCCAGCGCGTCCTGCCCGACCTAATCCGTCCACCCAAAAGCGCTTAGCTCAGATCACGTCCGGCACCGTGCGCCGGTAGCGGACTTCGGACAGCAATACTCCGTCGTATTCGTCGACTTGAACGGCACCATCAGCGGAGTAGCCCGCCAGTTCATAGAAGCGCCGCGCCCGAAAGTTGTTGCGAAAGACCCACAAGAGCAACGTGCCGAAACCACGAGCCACAGCATGGGTATTCACAGCGTTGAGCAGCGTGCGGCCAACCCCTGTCCCGATGAGTGAAGGCTGGACGTAGAGGGCATAGAGCTCACCCAGAGCATGGTCCGCCTCCGTGCCGCGGTAGGGCCCGAGGCAAGCCCACCCCAAAACTTCTGAATGATCATCAACCGCTACAAGATCCATCACCTGCCCGCCCGACCGCGCAAAACGTCTCCGGCACCGCTCGGCATCCTTCTCGACCGTCATCCCGTCCAAGTAGGGCTGAGGCACAATGCCGGCGTACGCTGCCTTCCAACCGGCCACACGTATTGCCGAGACAGCCGCAATGTCGGCTTCCTTCATGACCCGTACGGACATCATCTCGACACCATAAGTGACCCTTTGCACGACCGTCCGGAATTTACGGCGAACCATCCCACGGGTCTGCCGCACGATCGGGTGACATCTGAACTGGCTTGCCCTGTGGGGCAGGTGGGAAGGATGTCGCTGTGCCAAAGCCCTATCCGGAAGAGTTCCGCCAGGACGTCGTG